>JAJYXS010000178.1 GCA_021801615.1 Actinomycetes bacterium | reverse complement strand
GAAGCCGAGGCGGCCGGCCGGCCGTTCGCGCTGACGGTCGGACCCGGGTTGCTCGGGCGCGTGCTCGACGGTCTCGGCCAACCGCTGGACGACGGTCCCCCGCTCGTGGGCGACGAGCAGGTCGGCATCGACGTCGCGCCGCCGCATCCGCTGCGCAGGGAGATGGTGGACCGGCCGATCTCGCTCGGGATCCGGGCGATCGACACCGCCGTGCCGTGCGGACGCGGTCAGCGCGTCGGGATCTTCGCCGGCTCGGGCGTCGGCAAGTCCAGCCTCCTGTCGATGATCGCCCGAGGCACCGACGCACAGGTCTCGGTCGTCACCCTGATCGGCGAGCGGGGCCGTGAGGTCTCGGAGTTCATCCGGCGAGACCTCAAGGACGCGCTCGAGCGCTCGGTCGTCGTCGTCGCCACCTCGGATCAGCCTGCCCTCGTGCGGATCCGCGCCGCGTTCACCGGCACGAGGATCGCCGAGTGGTTCCGCGACGAGGGCAAGGACGTGGTCTTGATGATGGACAGCCTCACGCGCTTTGCGATGGCGCAGCGGGAGGTCGGTTTGTCCGCCGGAGAGCCGCCGGCCACCCGGGGCTACCCGCCATCGGTGTTCTCGCTGCTCGCCAAGCTCCTCGAGCGGGCGGGTGCCGCCGAGCGCGGAAGCATCACCGGCCTCTACACGGTCCTCGTCGAAGGTGACGACATGAACGAGCCGATCGCGGACGCTGCGAGGTCGATCCTCGACGGCCACATCGTGCTCTCTCGTCGGCTCGCGACCGCTGGGCACTTCCCGAGCATCGACGTGCTCGAGTCGATCTCCCGCGTCGAGCCAGCGATCACCACCGACGCCCAGCGCGCCCTCGCCCGCGAGCTGCGCCAGCTCCTCGCGGCCTACCGCGAAGCGAAGGAGCTGATCGAGACCGGGTTCTACGCGCCCGGTTCGAACCCTGTCGTCGACCGAGCCATCGAGCTCAAGCCTTACATCGACGCCTTTTTGCGCCAGGACGTGGAGGAGACCTTCGACCCGGCCACTTCCTGGGGATGTCTCGGCGCGCTCCTGGCGCCTGCTGGAGGCAGCCTGCCCCCGCCTTCGGCTGCAGGCGAGCCTGCCCGGGACGACGATTCGCGGGCTACCAGGCTCTTGACGGGGGCCCGCTGATGCGCAGGTACCGCTTCGGCCTGGAGACCGTGCTGCGGGTCCAGCGCGCGGCGAAGCAGAAGGCCGTGCGGGAGCTCATGCTGGCAGACGCACGCCTCCGAGAAGACGTGCAGGTTCGCGACGCCGCGAGGCATCGTTACGCGCGCTTCACGGCCTGCGCCCCTGCACGAGGCGCAGTGGAGCAGTTTCGGGCCGAGCGTGCCGTTGCCGGGCTCCTCGCGCAGAGCGCGTCGGCTGCCGAGCGCAGGGCTCTGAAGTCGGCAGAACGCGCAGCGGTTGCCCAGGCCCGCTGGTCCCAGGCTTCGAGGCGGGCGGCCGCACTGGAGCGACTCGACGAGCGTCGCCGAGCGGAGCACGTCGCAGCAGCCCTGCGTGCCGAGGTCGCGCTGGTCGACGACGTCGTGAGCGCTCGCCACGCGCTCCTCGCGATGGGCGAAGCCTACGAGGGTGGCGAGCCGCAGTGAGCGTCACAGTTGCCGCCGACCGCAGCGCCGCGGTGCAGAGCTGGGGGACAGCGGTGTCCTCGGCGTTGTCGGGGCTGCCTCAGGAGCTCGAGTCCGCGGCACCCACGGGGGAGTTCCCAGAGGTGCTCGCTCGCGCGACGGCCGCCCTGCAAGCCGGACCCTTCGCAGCTCGAGCGCCCTCAGCGGGTGCCGGGCGGGTCTCACCGTCGCCAGTGTCGGCGCCTCGAGCCGGATCGGCAACCGTCGCATCCTCCCTGCAGACGACAGGCGTCTCGGGGGCTGCGATCGTCCGAGAAGCAGAGAAGTACGTCGGCGTGCCCTACGTCTGGGGAGGCGAGACACCGGCGAGCGGCTTCGACTGCTCGGGGCTGGTCCAGTACGTGTTCTCCCGCTTCGGGATCGAACTGCCGCGCACCACCTACACACAGGTGAAGATCGGTACCCCGGTCACCTCGCTCACACAGGCAAGCGCAGGGGACCTGGTCTTCTTCGCCGGTTCCGACGGCACGCCGACGTCCCCCGGCCATGTCGGCATCTACATCGGCAATGGCATGATGGTCGACGCCCCTCACAGCGGGACCGACGTCCAGGTCCAGCCCGTCTCCTCAGCAGGGCAAGTTGTGGCCATCCGCGACGTGCTCGGTTCCGGCGCCCCCTCCCCGGCGCCCCCCACGATCCAGGGGGCGACACGCGTCCAGTCGACTCAGTGGCCGACGCCGGCGCAGCTCGCGGCGCAGGTTCCCTCCAGCCTCGCCCCTCTCTTCGTGTCGGCGGCAGGGACCTACGGCGTCCCGGTCTCGCTCCTGACCGCGATCGCCTACCACGAGTCGAGGTTCGAGACCAACGCCGTGAGCACAGCGGGAGCGGAAGGGCTGATGCAGATCATGCCCTCCACCGCGCGGCGACTCGGAGTGACACCGTTCACAGCCCGCCAGGCGATCGCTGGCGCGGCAGAGCTCTTGTCAGGTTACCTGCGCCAGTACGGATCGGTGCAGCCAGCGTTGGCTGCGTACAACGCGGGCCCGGCTGCGGTGGCTCGCTACGGCGGCGTGCCACCGTACGCCCAGACCCAGACATTCGTCTCCGCGGTGCTACAGATGACGGGAGGAAGCCAATGAGCTTGCTCGCGTCCGGCTCGGGCGCTCTGCTCGCGTCCGGCTCTCTCCCGGACGCCGGTGATCGGCCGACGCCTCGGAGCACCCTCACCGTCGATCGATGCGCAGGGGCGGACCGGCGCATGGCCTTCGCCGACATCCTCGCGGAGACCGGCTCGGCCGCCGCAGCGCGGCGCGTGACCTCGACGTCGGGCGAGGGGACCGATCACGCGCCAGTCCGTCGCGCCCGCGCACAGCCGACGCGTCCGGGCAGTCCGGCGGACCTCGGTTCCGCCGAGGCGCGGCTTTCCGCTGGCAAGAGCGCGCCAGCTGCGGGGATCCTCGCCCCCGCAGAGACGACCGGGCACGCCGAGGACGTCGTGACGCGTCACAGCTCGCCACGCGCCGGGCAGGTCGGCCCGTTGGGCTCAGCGCAGGGCGCGCGTGCTCCACAGGGCACGCGCTCAGCGCAGGGTGCGCGTGCTCCAGAGGGCACGCGCTCAGCGCAGGGTGCGCGTGCTCCACAGGGCACGCGCTCAGCGCAGGGTGCGCGTGCTCCACAGGGCACGCGCTCAGCGCAGGGTGCGCGCTCCGCGCACGCCGGGACAGTGCAAACGTCCACGTCGACGCCGGGCTTCTTCGCGCAGGGCGCCGCGACCGGCCCTTCTTTTTCGGACTCGCACGGCCAAGATGCAAGCGGCGCAGCGCCGGGTCGCTCGACGCGAGCCTCCGACGGTGAGGCGGGGTCGAACCGGGTGCGGGTGAGGAGCTCGGTGCGGAACCTGGCGGGTGACGCTGCCCGCCCTACCACGCCGGAGACGAGCCGGCCAGAGGGGCGTCGGCCGCGCGCTGCCAGCCGCGCCGAACCGGTGACCGCGGTGTGGCGTCGAGCGACGGTCCCCGGCGCGACGGTCGGCGCCAGGGGCGGCTCGACGGAAGGGGGCTCTGCGAGCGGCGCGGCGCGGCTGGCGAGCTCTGCCCGTCTTCTCGCGCCGGTCGCCGGCCGGCAGGCGTCCGAAGCCCGAGGTGCGACCAGTCAGCCGACGGGCGCGACAGCGGAGGCGGGTTCCAGGGTCTCGGAGCCGCCGCCTTCGTTCGGATCTGCATGGACCCCTGCCGACGGGCTGCCCTCGGGCACGGCCGCGCAGGCCCGCCAGCTCGACATGCCAGGCGTCGCAGCGCAACTGGTCAGGGTCATCTCAGTCCCGCGCGTGACGGCGGAAGGCACCTACACGGTACAGGTCGTGCTCCACCCCGTTGAGCTCGGGGAAGTGTCCGCGCGGATCACTGCACGTGAGAGCGGGCTGAGCGTGCACCTGGTCGCCGCCAGCGATCTCGGCACCGAAGCGCTTCAGCGAGCACTGCCCGAGTTGCGCACGGCGCTGTCGGCGTTCGGCACGAAGACGACAGTCACGCTGGGCACACGCCGCGCGCACGGAACAGGGCGATCCAGCTCATGGCCAACCGGCGACGGCACAGGCGCCGGCACCCGTGGCGGCGGCGCGCAGCCGCGTCGGGGCTCCGGCTTGGGTCCCGAGCCCACGCCGCGCGCGGGGATGCTCGGGCCGGTCGACCCGCTGGGCCCCCCTCCGCCCAGGAGCGAGCGACCTCGGGGCCGCACCGGGAACGTCCTCGACGTCCGAGTGTGAACCGTCAGAGTGTGAACCGCCAGACCAGGAAAGAGCGCAGGAGGACGCCATGAGCATCGGAGCAGTGACAGGAGCTTCCGCGTACAGCACAGTCCGGGCACCAAGCGCCGTGCAGACGGCGGCCGGACAGGCGTCGACGAAGACAGCTCAGACCTCCAGTCTTGTCAACCAGCTCAGGACACCCACACTCTTCTTGAAGCTCCTCATCGACCAGTTGCAGCACCAGGACCCGACAAATCCCACGACACCGTCGTCGATCCTCCAGCAAACCGCCGCCTTGTCGCAGGTGGAGGCGGTGACCTCGATGACGGCGGCGGTCGCCCAAGAAGAGCACGGCGCGCAGGAGAGCGAGGCGACGAGCCTGCTCGGAAAGCAGGTGACTGCGATCGTGTCCGGTCTGCACGTGAGCGGCGCCGTGAGCGGCGTGGAGCTGAGCTCGACAGGCACACCGACGCTCCTGGTCGGGTCCGAACGTGTCCCGCTGTCGGCGGTAACGGAGGTGGGCTCGCCCAGTTCGCCTTCGTGATGTCCAAGGAGCGTGGTGGGTCCAGGGCCGGGGGCCGCCAAGGGCATCCTGGGCAAGGGCATCCAGGCAAGCAAAGCGTCAAGAGCAAGGAGGAGCACACATGGCAACACGATCCGTACTGGCAGCGGTCTCGGGAATCGAGGCAGACCAGACCTATCTCGACGAGATCGGGAACAACATCGCGAACGCGAACACGGTTGGCTACAAGCAAGGGACAGTCGTGTTCGGCGACCTGCTGGCCGAGCAGCTGAGCGGCGCGACCGCTCCCAGCGCCGTCTCCGGAGGTATCAATCCTGTCGCCGTCGGCTCGGGTGTGCGCGTCGTGGCGGTCGCCACGAACCTCGCAGAGGGGTCGCTGGAGACCACGGGCAACGAGACAGACGTCGCGATCACAGGGGCGGGTTACCTCGTCGTCGACTCGAACGGCAAGCAGCTGTACACGCGGGATGGAGCGCTGACCGTGAGCGCGAACGGCGACCTCACCACTCTTTCGGGGGCGATCGTCCAGGGCTGGGAGGCGAACGCGACAGGGACCATCGCCACAAACGGTCCGCTCACGGCGATCAAGATCCCGAAGGGCGCGGCGACGGCCTCGTCCGCGACCTCCACACTCACCGTCTTCGGGAACGTCCCCGCCTGGGACGGCCAAGGCACACAGCTCCCGACGTACACGACCACGGTCAACGGCTACGACGCCCTGGGCAGCCCCGTTCCCGTGACGCTCACGCTCACCGGCGTGAAGGGCACGGCCGACGAATGGACGGTCCAGGGAACCGTGGTGGCTCCGACAGGCAAGGAGGAAAAGCTGTTCACAACAGCCGCGCTCCCGACCATCACCTTCACATCCGCCAGCGGCCAGGTGAAGACAGTCACTGGCGCGAGCAAGGCGGCTACAGGTGAGCTGCAGCTCTCCGTGAAGACGATGCCGGCAGGCTACACGTTCCCGACCGGCGACACCTGGAAGATCGTCTTCCCGCCGTCGGGCAGCTCGAGCGCGCTGACGCAGTTCGCCGGCGGGGAGACCCTCACCATGAGCCAGAACGGCACTGCAGCGGGGACCCTCGAGACATACTCCATCTCCTCGGACGGAGTCATCACCGGTTCGTTCTCCAACGGCAAGACGATCCCCATCGCGAAGATCGCGCTCGCGGCGTTCGCGAACCCTTCGGGGCTCGTGGACGTAGGCGACGGCCTTCTGTCGACCTCGCCGAACTCCGGCACACCCCAGATCGGGGTTGCGGGCAGCGGGCTCAGAGGGACGCTGCTCGGCGGTCAGCTCGAGCAGTCCAACGTCGACCTTGCCAACGAGCTCACGGACCTGGTCACAGCTCAGGAGACCTACGTGGCGAACACCAAGGTGATCTCCACCTCGCAGGCGACCCTCCAGGCGCTCGTCCAGGTGTGAGCCGTGAGGGTCGAGAGCCGTGCCGAGCACGCGGGGCGTTCTCGAGAGCCGTGCGTCTCGGCTCAAGGAGAGCCTGCTTTAGGCCGATGAACCAGTGCGCGCCAGGACGGCGGGTCGCAGAGCCGGTCAGGGACGGACCGGCGGCCAGGTGCCGACGTCCGAGAGGCGACGCGATGTTCGAACGTGTCCATGCGCGCTGCACGCCGAGACCGTGAGCGCGACCCTTCTGCCTGCGGGCGACCCGCGTGTACGCCCCTACGACTTCAACAATCAGGAGGTCATCGAGCGAGCGCGCATTCGCAGGATCCAGCCCGTCATCGAGGCTGCGGCGCAACGCATGGCGGGCGCGCTGAGCACCCAGCTTCGCCAGCCGGTGCACATCGCGCTCGCGGGGGTGGAGCAGAGCCCCTGGGTCGAATTCCGTCAGGAGATGGAGGATCCGACCTTCATCGCGGTGGCCACGGTCCCTGCCCTCGACGGCCGGATCGTCCTGCACGTCCCGGTTGAGTGCGCGAACGCGCTCGTCGACGTCCTGCTCTCGGGCTCCGGCGGACCCCAGCCAGACCGTGCGCTGAGCGACCTGGACGTCGAGCTGATCGGTGCGCTCGCCGACGACATGTTCTCTGGGCTCGAAGCTGCGATCGAGTCGTTCTTCGAGTTCAAGATCGCTGCGGTGCAACGGCTTCGGTCGGCGGTCTACGTCCGGGTGCGGCGCCCTGGAGAGGCGTGCTTGAAATTCGCCATGGACGTCGAGATCGGCGACTGCAGCCCGCGTACGGTCCATCTCTACTGGCCGTTCAGTGCCTTCCACCCGGTCCTCGATGCCTTCGATCTGCTCCAGCGCGAGGCCGAGGGAGCCCGTGCGCTCCGCTCCATGAACGTGGAGCGAAGGCTTCTCAGCGTGCCGGTCAAGGTCCAGGTGTCCTACCCGAGCGTGAAGATGGGAGCGGCGGAGATCCTGGAGCTTCGTCCCGACGACGTCATCACGCTCGGGATCGACGCGCTCGACAAGGAGCCGCACCTCGAGATCATCGTCGGCGGTGCGCTCCTTGGCAGGGGACGTCACGTCGAGGTCGGCAGCCGCCTGGCTTGCACGATCGCCGCCTGGAAGGAGGAACCGTGACCACGAGCGCGACTCCTGGGCAGACAGCGTCTGCGAGCGCCTCCGGAGAGGCTCCATCGCAGCCGGTCGGGGTGCACCCGTTCGCGCCGTTCTTGGACGTGGAGTTCAACGTCACCGTCGTCCTCGGCTACGCGAACGTGCCTTTGCGCGGCCTGCTCGAGCTGAGGCCGGAGTCGACCATCGAGCTCGACCGGGCGGCGAAGGCGCCGGTTGACGTGCTCGTGAACGAGAAGCTGTTCGCGCGCGGCGAGATGGTCGTCGTCGACGACGGGCAGATCGGCGTACGGGTCCGAGAGATCCTCGGCACCGAGCCTCCGAAGGCTGGGACGCAATGATCTCCGGATCCCTGCTCGCGGCTGTGGCCGGTTCCCGTGGGCTCGCGCCGGAGATCTCCGTCCCCCACGAGCTCGTGAGCATGGCGGTCGCTCTGGGAGTGATCGTAGGGGGGATCTGGGCCGCGTCCAAGCTATGGGGACGAATGCAGCGGCGCGGGACTCCGAAGCGCTTCTCGCGACTCGTGCGTTCGCAAGAGAGCGTCGCCGTGACGGTCCTCGGTCTCCACGCGGTGGGCAAAGGAAAGAGCGTCGCGATCGTGGAGGTCGGCGCCCAACGGTTCCTCGTGGGCATTTCGGACTCACAGCTCACGCCCTTGGGGGAGCTGCGCACCGACGGCGTCGTGGAGGGCGCTAAGGCCTCGCAGCACCGAGCGGCCCCGGGGGTGTCTTCAGGGCACGAAGGCGCTGGCGTGGCTCCGGAGGGTGGTGCACTGGCTGCGGGCGCTTCGATGCACGCCAGGACGCTCACCGAGCTGCTGTCGGAAGGTCGCGACCCGCGCTCGGGCGCTGCCGTCCGCAGGGGGTCGCTGCTTCGAGGACCCCTCGAGCGAGCCCGCGAGGCGACGGTCCGGCGCTGACCCGCGCCCGTTTGCCAGTCGAACCGAGGACCGACGACGATGGGTTATCTCCTAGCTGCGGGCAGCCAGATCAACATCAATCTCGGGACAACGCTGCGCAGGCCGTCGTCGTCGATCCTCATCATCCTTGCGCTCAGCGTCCTTACGCTCGCGCCATCCATCCTCATCCTGCTCACGGGTTTCACCCGCATCGTGATCGTCTTGGGCCTCACCCGCCAGGCCCTCGGGCTCTCGACCACGCCGCCAAACCAGGTGCTCGTCGGCGTCGCGTTGTTCGTCTCGATCTTCTTGATGGAGCCGACGCTTTCGGTCTTGAACCACGTCGCGCTCCAGCCGTACCTCCACGGACAGCTGACGTTCTCCCAGGCGCTCCACGTGGGAGAGGTGCCCGTGAAGAGGTGGCTCCTCGCGCAGACCGGGCCTCAGGAGCTGGCGCTGGTCGCGAAGCTTGCACACGCGAAAGCCTCGCATCCGATGTCCTTGCCCCTGCCCACGCTGATCCCTGCCTTCCTGCTCAACCAGCTGAAGGACGCCTTCATCATCGGCTTCGTGATCTACGTGCCGTTCCTCGTGATCGACCTCGTCGTCGCGTCGACGCTCATGTCGATGGGCATCGTGATGCTGCCGCCCACGCTCGTGTCCCTTCCCTTCAAGCTCCTCTTGTTCGTCCTCGTCGACGGCTGGGTGCTCGTCATCCAAGCCTTGGTGGTGGGATACCGATGACACAGAACGCCGCGCTCTCGATCGCCTCCCAGACCATGTTGTTCGCCGCGAAGATCGCCGCTCCGATCCTCCTCTCGGCGATGGCGGTCGGGCTCGTCATCTCGTTCTTCCAATCCGTGACCCAAATCCAGGAGATGACCCTCACGTTCGTCCCGAAGCTTCTCGTGATAGGGCTCGTCATCGCGTTCGCAGGACACTGGATGCTCGGGCAGTTCACAGGGTTCGTCCACGAGGTCGTCGGGGAGCTGCCCCGCCTGCTCAAGACCGGATGACGAAGACCGGGCCGACGAGGTGCCGGGCACGTGCGATTCGTGCTCGTGCGTGGGAGCGACCGAGAGGGATCATGTGCAGATCGACCTGAACGCAGCGTGGATCATCGCGATGATCCTCGTCATGGCGCGCGCACTGGCGTGGATGTCGGTGGTGACGCCCTTTTCGAGCTCGGCGACGGTGCCTCGGATCGTGCTCGTCGGTCTGGCGGTGGGGCTCGCACTCCTCGCGGTGCCCGGCCTCGGACTCGCCGGCGTCCCTACGGGCACTCTTGGCATCCTCGGCGCGCTCGTGGTGCAGGTAGCCACCGGACTCGCGCTCGGCCTCGTCGTCCAGACGATGTTGAGCGCGGTCACGACTGCGGGCTCGTTCCTCGACTTGACCGGCGGACTGACGCTTCCGCCGTCGATGGACACCCTCACAGGCCAGCCCCTGCCGATCATGAGCCAGTTCTACCAACAGACGATGATCTTCCTGCTGTTCGCGACGGGTGGCTACCTGGTCATGGTCGAAGGGTTCGTGCGCTCGTTCGCGGGCCCCGGCTTCAGCTTGCGCGTCTCCCAGCTGGTCTCAGGCGTGATGGTCACGGACTTGGAGGTCCTCTTCACCTCCGCGCTCGAGATCGCGGCTCCGGTGCTGCTCGTGCTCTTCGCGGCCCAGATCGCCCTCGCGCTGCTCGCGAAAGCGGCGCCGCAGACCAACGTGTGGTTCCTGGGGTTCCCATTTCAGATCTTCTTGGTCATCGCACTCGTGGGCGTCACGATCTCGGCGCTGCCGAACGACGTCACGAACCTTCTCGCACGGGCAATGGGGGACGCCGCCCGTCTCTTCGGTGGGCGCTGAGAGAAGAGCGCGGCCGTGGGCACCGGGGAGAGGGAGGAGCGTGCAGGGACGGATCGCACGGGAAGTGACCGCTGATGGCCGCCTCCGACAAGCACGCGCGCACGGAGAAGCCCACCCAGAAGCGACGGAAGGAAGCGCGCGCGGAGGGTCGGGTCGCCCGGTCTCCCGAGCTGGGCGGCTGGCTGGCGATGCTCCTGGCCACTGCGCTCGCTCCACGCCTCCTCTCGATGGCCTACGGAAGGCTGGTCCGCGTCTTGACAATGGCCGTGGGCGTCATCTCCCATCCCACGACCGCCGGGGCCGTGTCGATGCTCGAGGCAGGATTGAAGACGGTGCTCGTCTACGTGGCGATCATGGGCGGCGCCTTCATGGCTCTCGGGGTGCTCGTCGGGGTCGCGCAAGCGGGACGGGCTGTGTCGTTGCGGGCTGCACGTCCTCAGTTCCGGAGGGTGAGCCCGAAGGCGGGGCTCCAGCGGTTGTTCGCGGGGAGGGCGCTCTGGGAGCTCGCGAAGCAGGTCGCGAAGCTGCTCGTGCTCGTCGTCCTCGCGTTCTTCTCGCTGCACTCGCTCATCGACGCGCTCGGGCCGACCTCTCCGGTGAGCCTGCGGCCGGCGTTGGAGTACACGGGCTCATCGATCGTCTCCTTCGTACGCATGGTCGCGCTCGTGGGCCTGTTCATCGCAGGCGCGGACCTTCTCTACCAACGCCACCGGCTCAGTCAGTCGCTCAAGATGACCAAGCAAGAGGTGAAGGACGAGCACAAGGCTCAGGAGGGCGACCCGACGGTCAAGGCGCAGCTCCGCCGGCGTCAGAGGGTGATCGCACGGTCGAAGATGATCGGCGCAGTGAAGACGGCCGACGTGGTGGTGGCGAACCCGACGCACGTCTGCGTCGCGCTCGTCTACGACCCTGCGCGGGGCTCGGCTCCTCGAGTGGTCGCGAAGGGCGTGGACGTCCTGGCACTTCGGATCCGCGAGGCTGCCGCCACTTACAACGTCCCGGTGATCGAAGATCCCCCGCTCGCTAGGTATCTATATGCAGTCTGTGAGATAGAAGAACAGGTCCCTCCTGCGGTCTACGTCGCAGTCGCGCGGCTGATCGCGTTCGTCTACACGCTGGCTCCTGCCACCAGGGGCGTCGGCGTCCATCGCCGACCCCATTCGGTGGTCCCTGAGGTCGACCCAGAAGGTCCGCCGCCTGGGGTCACCGCCGCGATTCGGGCGCGCGAGGCTCTCGTCGCACGCCGTCGGGCCCGCGTGAGCACCGGAGACGGGAAACCGTGAAGGGCGGGCGGCACGTCGGGACCAGGCCGACGCGACGAGGTGGGCTCGTTTGCGCTTCAATGGGAGCTTCGCGCAACGGAGGAAGAGCTTCCGGTCCCTCGACCCCCCGCCCGTCCCTCTCGTCCTGCTCGGCCCCCGGTCGCTTGGCCCCCGGCTCGGTGCACGCTCACGGCGTAGTCGCCTCCGTGGACGAACGGCGCGCGCTCCCAGGTGGCGAAGCGGGCTTCGAGCGCGAGCCCTGCGTCGGAGGCCAAGGCGTCGTAGTGCCCGAGGGTGAGGGTGCCGTAGAGGGAGAACCCGGCGACGAGCCGGCCGCCCGGCACGAGGTGGTCACCGAGCCGCTCGAGGACGGCGGCTTCGGACCCGGGAGCGACGAAGAGCAGCACGTTGCCGGCCATCACGACGAGGTCGAAGCGCTGAGCGAGCCTGAGGGAGGAGAGGTCCGCCTGTACCCAGACGAGATCCGGCGCCTTGTGGCGAGCCACCTCGAGCATCGCCGAGTCGAGGTCCACGCCGACGACGTCGACGCCGCGGCGCGCGAGCTCGATCGCGACACGGCCGGTGCCGCAACCTGCATCGAGCACGGACCTGGGCTCGTAGGACGCGACGAACGCGGCCTCCCCATGGACGTCGACGCTGGATGCCGCAAGCTCTTGGAAGCGCCGGTCGTACGCGTCCGCTCGCGCCAGGTCGGCGTTGATCCACCGGTTCTCTCTCGCCATCGGTACAGTCTGGCGGCATGGACGAGCTGCGTCAGCGCATCGAGGCGCTCTGGGAGCGCGTCGAGGAGCTCTCACCGGCAGACACCGAGGCTCGCGAGACGGTGACCGAGGCCGTCGACCTGCTCGACCGTGGCGTGGCTCGTGTCGCAGAGACGGGGCCCGACGGCACCACGGTCGTCCACGAGTGGCTGAAGAAGGCGATCCTCCTCCTCTTCAGGTTGCGCGACGTGGAGACGACCGAGGTCGGACCGTTCGAGTTCGTCGACAAGCTCCCGCTCAAACGGGACTTCGCTCGCGCGCAGGTACGTGTGGTCCCTGGAGCGTCCGCGCGCTGGGGCTCGTACCTCGCGCCGGGGGTGGTGCTCATGCCTTCGTACGTGAACGTCGGGGCGTACGTGGGGGAGCAGACGATGGTCGACACGTGGGCGACCGTCGGGTCGTGCGCACAGATCGGCGCGCGCGTCCATCTCTCGGGGGGCGTGGGGATCGGCGGCGTGCTCGAGCCGCCCAACGCCTCGCCTGTGATCGTGGAGGACACAGCGCTCGTGGGCAGCCGGTGCATGGTTACCCAGGGCGCTCGTGTAGGGCGCGGCGCCGTGCTGGGCGAAGGGACGATCCTGAACCCGTCGATCCCGGTCTTCGACGGAGAGACGGGCGAAGAGCTGGGCCGTGGCGTCGTGCCGCCGTGGTCGGTGGCTGTGTCCGCGGCTCGTCGGCGCCTCTACCCGGGTGGTGAGTTCTTCGTCCCGTGCGTCCTGGTCATCAAGCGCCTCGAAGAGGGGGAGCGGCACGACAAGGCGCAGCTGAACGTCCTGCTTCGTGCCCACGGGGTCTCTGCGTGACGCGAGTCCGGTCGAACGCAGACCTGCTCGCGTCGACCGCCCAGCTCGTGGCGATCCCCTCCGTCAGTCGGCACGAGTCGGGGCTTGCGGACCACGTCGCGCGCGAGCTGGCACGCCACCCGTGGCTCGAGGTCACCCGCGTGGGAGACAACGTGGTCGCGAGGACGGCAGCCGGGCGCGAGCGGCGCCTCGTCGTCGCCGGACATCTCGACACGGTCCCCTCGGCGGGCGACGACGGTCCGCGTGTGGAAGACGATGCAGTCTGGGGCCTGGGTGCGTGTGACATGAAGGGCGGCGTCGCCGTGATCCTCGACCTTGCGGCGACGTGCGCGGAGCCGGCAGTCGACGTCACCTGGTGCCTGTACGCCCGGGAGGAGGTCGGGCGCGAGGAGAACGGGCTCTTGGAGCTGTGGCGCGAGCGGCCGGACCTGCTCGTTGCCGACGCGGCCGTCGTGTGCGAGCCGACCGACTCGCACGTGGAGGCGGGATGCCAGGGAAGCGTACGTGCAGAGTTCCACCTCGGTGGCATACGGGCTCACGTTGCCCGCCCGTTCACGGGTCGCAACGCCATCCACCGGCTTGCTCCGCTGCTCGAACGCGTGGCGTCGTGGAGAGGGCGGACCGTCGAGATCGACGGCTGCGAGTACGCCGAGCAGCTGCAGGCCGTCTCGGTGTCAGGCGGCGTCGCAGGGAACGTCGTGCCGGACCACGCGGTGCTCACGGTCAACCACCGCTTCGCCCCCGACCACGATGCGAGCGCCGCCCGCCGTCTGCTGCTCGATCTCACCGACGGGCTGTTCGACGAGGCCCTGGGAGACCACCTGGCGTTCGTCGACTGGGCCGACGGGGCCCCGCCCGCGCTCGGGCACCCCCTTCTCGCCGCACTGGTCGAGCGCAGTGGCCACCGGCCGCGGGCGAAGCTCGGGTGGACCGACGTCGCGACGATGTGGGCGCACGGCATCCCCGCGACCAACTTCGGCCCCGGCGACCCCCAGCTCGCGCACCACCCCGACGAGCACGTGACGCGCGCGTCGCTGGAACGGTCACGCGAGGTGCTCGGTGGACTGATCGCGCACGGCGCGTGACCGGGCCGATCGAGTGGCGACCGAGCGCACCACACCGCTCCGACGCGCCTGCCGCCGGCCGCGGCGAGGCCTTCAGAGCCGGCGCAGGACGGTGACGACCTTGCCGTAGATGGTGACGTCCTCCGGCAGCAGCTCCATCGGGGAAAGCGCAGGGTTCCGCGGGGTCAGCACCACCTTGCCTCCGCGCCGGGAGAACAGCTTCACGGTCGCCTCGTCACCCGGGATCCCTGCGACGACGATCTCGCCGTCCTCGGCATCGGGCTGCTGGCGGACGACGACGAAGTCGCCGTCGAAGATCCCCGCCTCGATCATCGAGTCGCCGTGCACGCGCAGCATGAAGAGCGCACCGCGGCCGGTGAAGGCCTCGGGGAGCGCGACGATCTCCTCGACGTTCTCCTGGGCGAGCACTCCCGTCCCTGCGGCGACGTCGCCGACGAGCGGCACGTGGCGGACGGGACCGGCGGCCATCGCGACCTGGGACGTCGGCTCGTAGCGGACCTGGATCGCCCGGGGCTTGGTCGGGTCCCGCTGTAGGTAGCCCTCTCGCTGGAGAACGGCGAGATGGCTGTGCACGGACGCCGGGGAGGCGAGCCCGGCCGCCTCGCCGATCTCCCGCACCGAGGGCGGGTAGCCCCGCTCCCGAAGGCAGTCGCCGATGAACTCCAGGATCTGGCGCCGCTTCCCGCTGAGCACCTGCGCCACGGTCACAACCTCCTCGTAGGCTCGCCGACAGTGACGAACATATGTTTGCCAGAGCATAGCGGTGGGGCCTCCCAAGGGCAAACATCTGTTCGCAGTACACCTTGACACGAACGTATGTTCGTGTTGAGATCAGGGTGGGAGGC
>JAJYXS010000177.1 GCA_021801615.1 Actinomycetes bacterium | reverse complement strand
CGTGGAGCTTGCGGGCGGCCGTGATGCTCCCCTCGGTGTCGTTGGCGAGCGACGGCGCCACTTCGAGCGAGACGAACCCGTCCGCGCCGTCGCTCGACTCGTGGACCGGGCGGAAGACCTCCAGCGCGTGCTCGATGTCGTCGATCGCCATTTCCCAGTAGGCCTCCTCGACGCTCATCGAGCGGATGAGCGTCCGGAACTGGGCGTCGTAGACGTCGGTGGACTCGATCGCCTTGGCGAAGATCGTCGGGTTCGACGTCACACCCCGCACACCCTGGACGACCAGATCCTGGAGGTGGCCCCCGGTGAGCCACTCGCGGTGCATGTCGTCCATCCAAGGGCTCTGGCCCTCCCGCTCGTACAGATCGTGCAGCTTCGTCATGTAGGCCCTCCGTGTCGATTGCGGCCACCTTGGCCTGCTGGGTCGTGGCGGCCGCCTGGGTCGCCCTGGCCACCCCGGTCAGCGCGACCGCCGGGGCCACGCCACCGGTCGATGAGCGACCGGGCACGCTCGGCGACGTGCTCGGGGGTGAAGCCGAGCTCGGCGAGCACGATCGACCCAGGGGCAGACGCGCCAAACCTGTCGACCGAGACGGTCGCGTCGGCGTACCGCTCCCAGCCCAAGGAGGCGCCGGCCTCCACGGCAAGCGCTGGCACGCCTGGCGGCAGGACGGCGGTGCGGTAGCCGGCATCCTGGGCCTCGAACCACTCCCAGCACGGCAAGGAGACGACCCGGGCGCGTATACCTCCTGACGCGAGCTGCTCGGCGGCACCGACGCAGACGTGCACCTCGCTGCCGGTCCCGATGAGCACGACGTCCGGCGGTCCCGCGTCCGGGCCACCGGGCTCGTCCACGAGGACGTAGCCGCCACGTCCGACTCCGGCGGCCGCCCGCTCGGCCGTCCCGGCCAGCACGGGGATCTCCTGGCGGGTCAGCACCAGCCCGGTCGGCTCGCCACCGTCCACCGCGAGCCGCCAGGCCTGAGCGCACTCATTGGCGTCGGCCGGGCGGCAGACGACGAGTCCTGGCATCGCGCGAAGCGACGCGAGCTGCTCGACGGGCTGGTGGGTCGGCCCGTCCTCCCCGAGACCGACCGAGTCGTGGGTCCACGAGTAGATCACGTGCGCGCGCGACATGGCTGCGAGCCGGACCGCCGGACGCATGTAGTCGCTGAAGCAGAAGAAGGTCCCGCCCACGGGGAGAACACCGCCGTGGTGTGCCATCCCGGTCATCGCGGCGGCCATCGCGTGCTCCCGGATGCCGTAGTAGAGCTGGCGGCCGTCGGGGTGCTCGGACGACTGGCGTTCGCCGTCGTCGAGCTTCATCCCGGTGTTCCCCGTGAGGTCCGCTGCGCCCGCGACGATCCCGGGGATCAGGTCGGCGGTCGCGTTCAGGCACGTGTTCACGGCTTTACGCGTGGCGATCATGGAGCCCACCTCGAACGCGGGCAGCTTCCGCTCCCAGCCCGAGAGGCCCTTGCCCGCCCAAGCAGCGTCCCACTGGGCGCGGTCGCCGTTCCAGTGCTCGAGGCGCGCCTCCCAATCGGCGCGCATCGCCTGCCCGCGGGCCACCGTGCGCCGGTAGAGCTCGATCACCTCGTCGGGCACCCAGAAGGTCTCGTCCGGGGGGAGGCCGAGGATCTCCTTGGTCTCCCGGATCTCCTCTGCGCCGAAGGGGTCGCCGTGCGCCTTGGCGGTGTCGGTCAGGTGCGGGGAGGGCCACCCGATGTGGCTGCGGAGCATGATGAGCGACGGCTTGTCTTCGACCGCCACGGCCCGACGGAGCGCGTTCTCGAGCGCGTCGGTGTCGTTCGCCACCTCCCCGACGTCGTCGACGTCCCAGCCGTAGGCGCGGAAGCGCCCCGCCACGTCGTCGTCGTAGGCGAGCTCGGTCGGGCCGTCGATCGTGATGTGGTTGTTGTCGTAGACGTAGACGAGACGACCCAAGGCGAGCCGTCCGGCGAGCGACGCCGCCTCGTGGCTGATTCCTTCTTCGAGGCAGCCGTCACCGCAGAAGACGAAGGTGTGGTGGTCGACGAGCTCGGGGCCGAAGCGTGCACGGAGGATCCGCTCGGCGATCCCCATGCCGACGCCGTTCGCGAACCCCTGGCCGAGGGGTCCGGTCGTGACCTCGATTCCCAGCGCGTGACGCTTCTCGGGATGGCCTGGCGTGCGCGAGCCCCACTGGCGGAACGCCTTCAGGTCCTCGAGGGTGAGCCCGTAGCCGCACAGGTAGAGCAGCGAGTACAAGAGGATCGACGCGTGGCCGTTCGACAGCACGAAGCGGTCCCGGTCGGGCCACGCCGGATCGCTCGGGTCGTGGCGCATGACCCTCGTGAAGAGGACGTGCGCGAGGGGAGCGAGCGCCATTGCGGTGCCGGGATGCCCGGAGTGCGCTCGCTCGGGCGCGTCCATCGCGAGCCCTCGAATGACGTTGATCCCGAGCTGCTCGAGATCGAGGCTCGGGGAGGGGGGAGCGGGCATGCAGCCAACTTACCGTTGCAACCGGGCGGGGGAGGGCGGGCGAGGTCGAGGGGCGACGAGCGGCGGCGAGCCCCCCTCGCACCGCCGCCGGTGGCACGTCTCGTCTCCGGGCGTTCGGCGCACCCGATCGCGTGCCTCCCGGCGGCGCAGCTCGGAACGATCAAGAAGGGCGGGCGCAGCTCGGAACGATGAGGATGGGCGGCGCAGCTCGGAACGATCAGGAAGGGCGGGCGCAGCTCGGAACGATGAGGATGGGCGGGCGCAGCTCGGAACGATCAGGAAGGGCGGGCGCGGACCGGGCGAACGGTCACCGGCTGCCGAAGACAGTTCGACAAGCGCGTCATTTCCGTCACGTCGGCGGTGATCCCGGGCAACCGTGCCGAGCTGCGGTGAGGATCGCGTGCGCGTCGACGACGTCCGACGAGCTTGCGTGACCCAGGAGCTCGCCGACTTCGTCCATCTTCGTCCATCTCTTCGGACAAGAAGTCGACGATCTCGCATCCCCGTAGGAGTCGCCGGAGCTGGACCTGGCCCCCCGATCGGCTGACCTGGGAGACCACCGGTGCGGTCGTCACGGGGGCGACGCCGAGCTCGAGCCTCACGCGATGGTCGGCCCAGACCTCTCGGTCGTTTCGATCTGCGGCGACCAGCAAGCCGGCGTCGTAGAGGACGGTCACGTCGGTCCGATAGGCGAGCGCGGTCCGACAGGCGAGCGCAACTCGTCGGTCACTCGCTCGTGAGCTACCTTGATCTCCTCTTTACTCAGAGCGCCGTTCTCCAGCTCCCACTCGGCCACGGCGGCAAGTCCGTCGCGCAGCAGCAAGGCACGGCGAGCGGCTGCGGTCATCCACGCTGAGACGCTGAGCCCTTCTTCGGCGGCTGCAACGATCACGCGCTCGTGCACATCGGCATCGACGGTGATCGCCAACTTCGGCGAGGGCCTACCTCTGGGCGTGCGCCGCGAATACTACCGCAGTAGTAGAGAGTAGTAGAGGTGGCGACCGCCTTTACCGGCGGTCTCGGTCACCTGCAGCACTTCCTCGGGGACGCTTTTCCCACTCCTCCTTCTCGGTTCCTTGTTGCCTCTGGAAGGTCGGCGAGGCACCCTCTGGACGCTCGGGCGGCACCCTCTGGACGCTCGGGCGGGCGCGATGGCCCCTCGTCGGTGTCTTCTCCGCTTGCGGTGGGGGAACGTGCCGGTGGAGGATCTACCTGAAAGGTCGGCTCGGCAGGCGCTCAGGGTTGGTCGCGCCTGTCTTCGACGAGGCTGTCCGCCAGCTGCGACCTGGCAGCTCCGACCTGGCAGGGAAGACCCGGCAGGGAAGACCCGGCAGGCGACAGGCAAGATGACCGGGCAGGGATGAAGAGAGGAGCTCGAGCGCGCGTGGCACGGTTTCGATTCGGGCGTTCGTCCTCCGCGAGGGAGGGCGGCATCCGCCAGAGCGGCACTGATGCGCTCCAGCTCGTCATCGACTACATCAAGCAGGAGACGCTTTCACCCCTCAAGGGTCTCGGGCGGTACCTGCTGTTCGGGATCGCGGGATCGGTCATGCTGTGCGCAGGCGCCATCCTCTTGCTCGTGGCGTTCCTTCGGGCGCTCCAGGAGGAGACCGGCGGGTTCTTCAGCGGCACAATGACCTGGGCTCCGTACGTCATCGTGGGCGGCGCGACCGTCATCATGATTGCACTGGCTGCCTGGGGGATCGTCCGCGGGGCCGCTGTGCGGCGCCGCCGCCCACCGTCCACGAAGCAATGACCGGAGTCAACCCACGACCCCGGCACGAGCCACGAGGACAACCGGAGAAGCAAGAGACCGCCGCACACGAGGGAGGGAGATCGCGATGAGCATGCGTACGAACGGCCGGCCCATCACTCGGGACGACCTGGAGGCCGCGTTCCAGAAGGTGGTGGGCGATGGGGAGAAGGCGGCCGGATCCGCAGTTCCCGCCGCGCTGGTGCTCGGCGGCGCGGTGGCGCTCTGCGTGGTGGCGCTCGCGTACCTCGCGGGCAAGCGCCGCGGCCGGCACAAGTCGTCGGTCGTCGAGATCCGTCGTCTGTAGGCGGAGCCGGAGGTGGGACGCCTGATCGACTCGCTGTTGCGCCGGATGACGCGCTCGGGGGTGCGCCGCGGGCTTGGCGGCGAGCACTGGGCGTGGTTCCTGTTGGCCGCCGCGGCCTTCGTGCTCCGAAGGGCGCGGCGGTCCGACGAACGGTCCGAGCGGATCGACCTACATCAGGGCGATCGGTACCTCGTGGCGCTGCAGCCGACGACGCGTCGCCGGCAAGGCGGCCAGCCGGGAGCACGCGCGGGACTTGGAGCACGTCGAGCAGGTGCGGGACTTGGAGCACGTCCAGCACGTCCAGCACGTGCAGCACGTGCAGCCGAGGGGGGACCTGTCACGGGGGGAGGGGACGCCCACCGGCCGAACCCCACGGTCGGGTAGCGGCTCGTCGTGGGCGAGGCCGGGTCGAAGGGGGCGATGTCCGCCGGCGAGCGAGTGCTGCTCGTGGACGCGAAGGACCGCCGCTACCTGGTGACCCTCACGCCAGGCGCGACCTTCCACACCCACGCGGGGAGCATCGCCCACGACGACGTCATCGGGCACCACGAAGGCGAAGTCGTGAGCGGCTCGACGGGCCGGCGGTACCTCGTCATGCGGCCAACCCTGGCCGACGTCGTCTTGAAGATGCCTCGTGGTGCGCAGGTCATCTATCCGAAGGACCTCGGCGCGATCCTCGTTGCCGCCGACATCGGCCCTGGCCAGCGCGTGCTCGAGGCCGGGGTCGGGTCCGGCGCGCTGTCGATGGCGCTCCTGCGAGCGGGCGCGTCGGTCGTCGGCTACGAGCTCCGAGAGGACTTCGCAGCTCGTGCTCGCGCGAACGTGACCGCGTTTCTCGGCCCCGACACGGACTATCGCGTCGAGCCGCGGGACGTGACCGAGGGGATCGACGAGCGCGACCTCGACCGCATCGTGCTCGACATGCCCGAACCGTGGCGAGTGCTCCCGCACGCCGCGCGCGCGCTGCTGCCCGGTGGCATCGTCCTCGCCTATCTCCCCACCGTCAACCAGACTGCCGAGCTGCGGCGAGCGCTCGACGATGGGCCGTTCGCGCTCGCGTCCACGTTCGAGGTCCTCCACCGGACCTGGCACGTCGAGGCTCGCTCGGTCCGTCCCGACCACCGCATGGTGGCGCACACCGGGTTCTTGACCTCGGCCCGCAAGCTCGCGCGCGGCGCCTGAGGGCGGCTGGTCCTCTGGCTCACCGGGTCCGGGCCCTGCATCCTTCCGGGCGCCCGACCGCGCCCGCTTGCGCCCGACCGAGGCCGACCGAGGCCGAGGAGCGCGAAGATCCCGACCGAGCCCGAGGAGCGCGAGGAGGCCGACCGGCTGCTCGCTACTCGCGTTCGATGAAGATGCACTCGCCGGGGCACTCCTCGGACGCCTCGACGACTGCATCCTCGAACTCCTCGGGGACGAGCGCCATGCCGGCCGAGCCACCGGGCTCGTTCTTCACGTCGTCGCCCTCCTTCACGTAGGCGAGCCCGTCATCGAGCAGGGTGAAGACCGCGGGCGCGATCTCTTCGCACAGCCCATCGCCAGTGCACAGATCCTGGTCGATCCAGACCTTCATTCGTCGCCTCTCTCCGTCGATGTCGGCGGGTCCCGGGCCTGCCCCTGCTCGCCCGCCTTCTTCTCGCCGGGGTCCGTCCTCTTCTCGGCGGGGACCGCACCTTCCCGTGCTCAGGGAACCCCCGGCACCCCGGCACCGGCCGACCCCGAGGTGGACCCGCCGCCGGGAGCGCACCTCCTCGAGGCGGGCACTTCACCCGCACCTCACCACAAGAGTAGTCCGGGAGCTGCGCAGGCTGGGGGAGGGGCCCCGGGTCCGGCCGACCCCGTCCCTGCCGACATCCCATCCCGGCCACCCGCCAGACCCAGCCTGCCCTGCCGACCCCGTCCACCCTGGACCACCCCGTCCCCGTCGAGAAAAGCGCCGCGCGGCGCCATCGTGACCCCGGTATGGTGAGCCGTGGCGGACCCGCGCCGTCGCGGGAGCAGGATCGAGAGGTGAGTCCGACGCCTGATCGAGCACACGAAGATCGAGCCGATCGAGCCGATCGAGCACACGAAGATCGAGCCGATCGAGCACACGACGCTCATCGCGCCCGTGAGCGTGAATCCGACCGAGTGCACGCGCACGACGACGCCAGGGTCGAGCAGGGCTCCGAGATCGAGGTGCTGCGGGCCCGGCTCCTGGCGGCCGAGGAGGAGGTGCACGCCCTCAGGCGGCGCCTCCAGGAGGGTCCGGGGCGCGTCCAGGCCCTCGAGGAGCGGCTCTTGGAGTCCAAGGGCCAGCTCGCCCACGCGATCTCCCAGAACGAGAAGCTGACCTTCACCCTTCAGCAGGCGAAGGAGCAGCTCGCCGCCTTGCGCGAGGAGGTCGAGAAGCTCACCCAGCCACCCGCGGCGTACGGCACCTTCCTCGGGAGGAACGAGGACGACACCGTCGACGTCTTCTCTGGGGGCCGCAAGATGCGGGTGTCGGTCCACCCCGACATCGACCTCGCCAGCCTCTCGAAGGGGGACGAGGTCGTGCTGAACGAGTCGCTGAACGTGGTGCTCGCGCGTCCCGGCGAGCTCGCAGGCGAGGTCGTCACCTTGAAGGAGGTGCTCGACCCAGGCCGCCGGGTGACCGTGTTCGTCCGAGCGGACGAGGAGCGGGTCGTCGAGCTCTCCGACGCGATGTCCGAGGTGCACCTGCGCGCCGGGGACACCCTGCTCATGGACGTGCGCAGTCAGCTCGTCATCGAGAAGCTCCCGCGTCCGGAGGTCGAGGAGCTCGTCTTGGAGGAGGTGCCGGACATCACGTACGCGGACGTGGGCGGCCTCGACGCACAGATCGAGGCGATCACGGACGCCGTCGAGCTTCCCTACCTCCACCGCCCGCTGTTCGGGGCGTACCGCCTGCCGGCGCCCAAGGGCATCCTGCTGTACGGCCCGCCTGGTTGCGGCAAGACCCTCATCGCGAAGGCGGTGGCGAACTCGCTGGCGAAGAAGGTCGCCGAGGCGACCGGGAACGCGAACGTGCGCAGCTACTTCTTGAACATCAAGGGCCCCGAGCTGCTGAACAAGTACGTCGGGGAGACCGAGCGCCAGATCCGGCTCGTCTTCCAGCGCGCCCGTGAGAAAGCCGAAGAAGGGGTGCCCGTCATCGTCTTCTTCGACGAGATGGACTCGCTGTTCCGCACGAGGGGGACCGGCATCAGCTCGGACATGGAGTCGACCATCGTCCCCCAGCTGCTCGCGGAGATCGACGGCGTCGAGGCGCTCCGAGACGTCATCGTGATCGGCGCGTCCAATCGCGAGGACCTGATCGACCCCGCGATCTTGCGGCCCGGGCGGCTCGACGTGAAGATCAAGATCGAGCGGCCGGACGCTGACGCAGCCGCCCAGATCTTCGCCAGGTACCTGCGCGCCGACTTGCCGCTCGACGCCGGGGAGGTGGAGCGGCTCGGCGGCGGCGATCCCGAGAAGGCGGCGCAGGCGATGATCGAGGCGACCGTTGCCGAGATGTACCGCGCCGACGACGACAACCGCTTCCTCGAGGTCACGTACCAGAACGGCGACAAGGAGGTCCTCTACTACCGGGACTTCGCGTCCGGGGCGATGATCGAGAACATCGTGCGCAGGGCCAAGAAGCTGGCGATCAAGCGCGAGATCGCCGGGGAGGGTGCCGGGATCCGCACCTCGGACCTGGTGGAGTCGATCCGCCAGGAGTACAAGGAGAACGAGGACCTCCCGAACACGACCAACCCGGACGATTGGGCTCGGATCTCGGGCAAGAAGGGCGAGCGCATCGTCTACGTGCGCACGCTCATGAGCGAGAGCCGGGACGGCGGCCGCGGAGGCCGCGCGATCGAGCGGGTGGGCACCGGCCAGTACCTCTGATCCACCCGTGATGGACAGCTGATGTCCTCGTGAACGTGCCTCTGATCCACCGTGACGTGCCTCTGATCCACGGTGATGGACCTCTGATCCACGGTGACGTACCTCTGATCCACCTCTGATGCATCTCTGCTGCCACGGGGGCACCTCGGCGGTGGAGGAGTACCTCCGATGGCCGGGTCGACCAGCTAGGGTCACGGCGTGGCCATCCACAAGGTGTGCGGGATCGAGACCGAGTACGGCATCCACGTGCCCGGCGGCGACGGGAACCCGATCACCGCGTCGTCCATGCTCGTGAACGCGTACGCGACCGAGGCGGAGCGGCGCACCGACTGGGACTTCGAGGACGAGACACCCGCCAACGACGCACGCGGCTTCACCCGGGAGGGCACGCTCGCGCCGGTCGTCGAGACCCACCTGGCCAACACGGTGCTGACCAACGGCGCGCGCTACTACGTCGACCACGCCCATCCCGAGTACTCCTCGCCGGAGTGCGCCGACCCGCTCAGCCTCGTCCTCTACGACAAGGCCGGCGAGGAGGTGCTCCGGCGGTCGATGCGCGCGGCGGCCCACGTCTTCCCCGGCACGCCGCCAGTCGTCGTCTACAAGAACAACTCCGACGGCAAGGGCAATTCCTACGGCTGCCACGAGAACTACCTCGTGGACCGCTCGGTGCCGTTCGCGAAGATCGCCGCCGCGGTCGTCCCCCACTTCGTCACCCGCCAGATCTTCACCGGGGCGGGCAAGGTCGGGGCGGAGACCACGGCCGTCGACAAGTCCAAGGTGACCTACCAGATCTCCCAGCGCGCGGAGTTCTTCGAGGAGGTCATCGGCCTCGAGACCACGCTGAAGCGTCCGATCGTGAACACCCGCGACGAGCCTCATGCAGACCCGCGGCGCTTCCGCCGCCTCCACGTCATCGTCGGCGACGCGAACCTCTCCGAGGTCGCCACGCTCCTCAAGGTCGGGACGACCGCGCTCGTGCTCTCCATGGTCGAAGACGACGTCGCCCCCCATCGTGACCTCACGCCCGCGGACCCGGTGCGGGCCATGCACCAGGTCTCGACCGACCTCACCCTCGGGCGACCCCTCACCATGGCGGACGGCTCGACGGCCACCGCGCTTGCCGTGCAGTGGGAGCTGTACACGACGGCCCGCAAGTACGCCGACCACCACGGGCTCGAGCCGCTCGGCGGCGACGACGTGGGAGAGCAGGTGCTCCAGCGCTGGGAAGCGGTCCTCCACGGCCTCGAGCAGGACCCCTCGACGCTCTCCCGCCAGCTCGACTGGGTCGCCAAGCTCAGGATCGTCGAAGGCTACCGAGAGCGCCACGGCTGCGAGTGGGGGGACAGCCGCCTCTCGGCTGTGGACCTCCAGTACCACGACCTGCGCCCGGAGCGCTCCTTGTACGCGCTCGTGGGCATGGAGCGCCTGGTCGACGACGCCGCGGTCGCGGCCGCGGTCACAACGCCGCCGCGCGACACGCGTGCGTGGTTCCGCGGCCAGTGCCTCGCCCGCTGGCCGGAGTCCGTCGTGACCGCGAACTGGGACTCGCTCGTCTTCGACCTGGGGACCGACCCGCTGCGGCGCGTCCCTATGATGGATCCCCTGCGGGGGACGGCGGCCCACACCGAAGCACTCTTGGAGTCGAGCGCCACCCCGGCGCAGCTGCTGGAGCGGCTGAGCGCATGATCGGACCCATGATCGACGCCACGCCCCAAGCGTCGACGCCCGAAGGGGCTCCGGCCGCGGTAAGACGAGAGAGGACCGGGATAGGACGGACCGGGATAGGACATTGAGGTGCACGAGGGGATGACCTGATGGCTGAGCGAGAGTTGAAACGCAGGAGCGTGCCGGCTCGCACCGAGACCGAGGTGGTCGAGGAGGCGCCGGCCGTGTCCGAACGCGGCGAGAAGATCAAGGCAGAGCTCGACGACCTGATGGACGAGATCGACGAGGTGCTGGAGGACAACGCCGAGGAGTTCGTCCGGAACTACGTCCAGAAGGGCGGGCAGTAGCCCCAGGTGGCGCTCCCGCTCTTCCCCCCGACCGAGGACCCCGGACCCGACTTCTCGAGCCTGCTGCGTCGCAGTGCCGTCCCTGCCTTCCCTGCTGTGCCGCAGGGGGCCGACATCGCGGCGTCCGTGCGGCACGCGACCACGGTCGTGGCGCTTCGGTTCGCTGACGGCATCGTGATGGCCGGCGACCGGCGGGCGACCGAGGGCCACGCGATCGCGCACCGCGCGATGGAGAAGGTGTTCCCCGCCGACCGGTACTCCGCGGTCGCGATCGCCGGCGCGGCCGGGTTCGCCGTCGAGATGGTCCGGCTCTTCCAGACCCAGCTCGAGCACTACGAGAAGGTCGAGGGCGTCACGCTCAGCCTCGAGGGCAAGGCCAACCAGCTCGCCCAGATGGTCCGCCAGCAGCTGCCGCTCGCGATGCAGGGCCTCGCGGTCGTCCCGCTGTTCGCCGGCTACGACACCAGCCGCGGCGTGGGGCGCATCTACAGCTACGACGTCACCGGCGGTCACTACGAGGAGGCCGACTACCAGGCGACCGGCTCGGGCGGCAGGGACGCCCGGACCACGATCAAGCTCGGCTTCCGCGAGGGCCTCTCGCGCGAGGAGGCCGTGGAGCTCGCGATCCAGGCCCTCTACGAGGCGGCCGACGAGGACTCGGGGACCGGCGGGCCGGACGTGGTGCGCGGGATCTACCCGACGGTCGCGGTCGTGACCGCCGACGGCTACGCCGAGGTGCCCGAGCAGGAGGTCGCGGACCGCTTCGGCGCGCTCGTCGAGCGCAAGCGGATGGGGCGCACGCCCAACGGGAGCGCCTCGGGCGGGGGTGAGCCGGCATGACCGGGGGTGAGCGGGCATGACGATGCCGTTCTACGTCGCGCCGGAGCAGGTCATGAAGGACCGGGCCGAGTACGCCCAGAAGGGCATCGCCCGGGGCCGGGCGCTCATCGCGACCGTCTACGCCGACGGCGTGCTGATCGTCGCGGAGAACCCGTCGCGCTCGCTCCACAAGATCAGCGAGATCTACGACCGGATCGCGTTCGCCGGCGTCGGCAAGTACAACGAGTACGACCAGCTGCGGGTGGCCGGTGTCCGGCACGCGGACACGAAGGGCTTCGCCTACAGCCGCGAGGACGTCGACGCCCGCTCGCTCGCGAACCTCTACGCGCAGTTCCTCGGCAACGTCTTCACCCACGAGATGAAGCCGCTCGAGGTGGAGATCCTCGTCGCCGAGGTCGGGTCGAACGGCAAGCCCGACCAGCTGTACCACATCGCCTACGAGGGGACGATCACCGACGAGGACCGCTTCGCCGTCCTCGGGGGCGACGCGGAGACCATCGCCCAACGGTTCGCCGACGGCTGGCGAGGTGACCGCGACCTCCCCGACGCCGTCCGCGCGGCGGTGCGGGCCCTCGCGGGCCCCGAAAGGACCCTCGGTCCCGATGACCTCGAGGTGGCGCTGCTCGGCCGCGAGAACGGGCGGCGCGCGTTCCGCAGGGTCGCCGACGGAGAGCTGGCCGGCATCCTTTCCGGCCCCGACGAGCCCGCCGGCGACGGGCAGGCGTCCGGTGGCGCTCGCAGCGGCGGCGAGCAGCTCCCCGGCGCCTCCGACGGCTCCCCCTGAGCCGCTGGCCTCGGCCCGGCAGGATCGCCTCCCTCCCTCCGGAGCCCCTGAGCACCGAGAGCCCGCCCCGGCCGTCTCCTTCCCTCCGGAGCCCCTGAGCACCGAGAGCCCGCCCCGGCCGTCTCCTTCCCTCCGGAGCCCCTGAGCACCGAGAGCCCGCCCCGGCCGCCCCCTTCCCTCCGGAGCCCCTGAGCGCCGAGAGCCCGCCCCGGCCGTCTCCTTCCCTCCGGAGCCCCTGAGCGCCGAGAGCCCGCCCGGCCGCCCCTTCGGGCGCGTCCGCCACTACGGTGACGCTGTGGATCGCCGCATCTTCGGGCTCGAGAACGAGTACGGGGTCACCTTCACCCTGCGCGGCCAGCGGCGGCTCAGTCCCGACGAGGTCGCACGTTACCTCTTCCGGCGCGTCGTCAGCTGGGGCCGCTCGTCCAACGTCTTCCTGGAGAACGGCGCACGCCTGTACCTGGACGTCGGCAGCCACCCGGAGTACGCGACGCCCGAGTGCGACCGGGTCAGCGACCTGGTGGTGCACGACAAGGCAGGGGAATGGATCCTCTCCCAGCTCGTCGCCGGCGCGCAGGCCCGGCTGCGCGACGAGGGCATCCGCGGCGACGTCTACCTCTTCAAGAACAACACCGACTCGGCCGGCAACTCCTACGGCTGCCACGAGAACTACCTGACGGAGCGCAACGACGACTTCAACCGCTACACCGAGGTGCTGATCCCGTTCCTCGTGAGCCGCCAGATCTACGCCGGCGCGGGAAAGGTGCTCCAGACGGCACGGGGCGCGGTGTTCTGCATCAGCCAGCGGGCCGAGCACATCTGGGAGGGCGTCTCGTCTGCGACCACCCGCAGCCGGCCCATCATCAACACCCGCGACGAGCCGCACGCCGACGCCGAACGGTACCGGCGCCTCCACGTCATCGTCGGCGACTCGAACATGAGCGAGTACGCGACCTACCTCAAGATCGGCGCCACGAGCATCCTGCTCTCGATGCTCGAGGACACCGGCACGGTGCTGCGCGACCTCACCTTGGAGAACCCGATCCGGGCGATCCGCGAGATCAGCCACGACATCACCTGCCAACGTCGCGTCCGGCTGGCCAACGGCCGGGAGATGCGCGCGCTGGACATCCAGATGGAGTACCTCGAGCGCGCGCTGCGGTTCCGGGACCGCCACGGCCTCGGCCCCGAGGAGGAACGGGCCCTCGAGATGTGGCAGCACTGCCTGAAGGGCATCGAGTCGGACCCCTTGTCGCTGTGGCGCGAGTGCGATTGGGTCGCGAAGCACCGCCTCATCGACCAGGTGCGCCAGCGTGAGGGCCTCCCGCTCTCCCACCCGAAGGCGGCCCTCGTCGATCTCCTGTACCACGACGTCGACCGGAGCCGGGGCTTCTTCTACAAGCTCCAGGCGCGCGACCAGGTGGAGCGCACCTGCACGGACGCCGACATCGCCGCAGCGATGACGGAGCCCCCGCAGACGACGCGAGCCCGCCTTCGTGGCGCGTTCGTGCGCCGCGCGAAGGAGCGCCGCCGTGACTTCACCGTCGACTGGGTGCACCTGAAGCTGAACGACCAGGCGCAGCGGACCGTGCTGATGAAGGACCCGTTCCGCTCCCACGACGAGCGCGTGGAGCGGCTCATCGCGTCCCTCTGACCGGCCGCGCTCCGTGGCAGCCGCGCCGGGCGCGGCGGTGACGCCCCCTTGCGGATCCCAGCCTGTAGCCTCGGAAGCCCGTGAGCCCAGAGGACCCCTCGACGCGAGCCGTGCCCGGTACCGGCCCCACCGCCGGTGTCCTCGGACCTCCCAGCCAGGGCGCGGGCGACGCGGCCTTGGGAGCCCAGAGCGACGGGGCGCTCCAGGGCGGCACCGGACCCGACGGCACTGGACCCGACGGCGCCGGACCTGCTGGCGGCAAGCCCCGTCGCCGCCGGACGCGTCGGTGGCTCCTCGAATGGCTGGTCATCATCCTGGTCGCAGTCGGGGTCGCCTTCGGGGTGCGCACCTACGTGGCGGAGACCTACTACGTGCCGTCGACATCGATGTGGCCGACCCTCAAGGCAGGGGACCGGATCGTCGTGACCAAGATCTTCGGGGCGATCCACGCGGGCACAATCGTCGTGTTCAGGCGGCCCCCCGCGGAGGACTGCGGCGGTCCGCCGGTCCCGGACCTCGTCAAGCGCGTGATCGGGCTCCCGGGCCAGACCGTCTCGGCTCGCGGCGGCCAAGTCTACATCACAGGCAAGCTGCTGAAGGAGCCCTGGCTGCCGAAGGGCCACCAGACGTACACGACGATGTCCAAGCCGTACACGGTGCCGCCGGGCGACTACTTCGTCATGGGGGACAACCGGGTGAACTCCTGCGACAGCCGCATGTGGGGGCCCGTGAAGTCCTCCTACATCGTGGGAAAGATGTTCCTCATCATGTGGCCGCCGTCCCAGGTGAGGTGGTTCTGAGGCGGTGCGTCCCGGGCCAAATTCCTCCCGCCGGCCACCCCTGTAGAATCGGGCGCGCGTGCTGGACCTCAGCCCGACAAAGCTCATCATCATCTTCGTCGTCGTGGTGGTGCTCCTCGGCCCGAACCGCCTGCCCGAGGTCGCCCGCCAGCTCGGCGCGGGGTGGCGCAAGCTGCGGGACCTCCACAGCCAGATCGACCGCGAGCTCCGCCAGAGCGTGCCCGACCTGCCGAGCAGCCAGGACATCGTGCGCTTCGCGCGCTCGCCGATCACCTTGTTGAACCAGCTCGCGGACTTCACAACCGGCCCGCCGTCCCGCGAGGGCACCGACGGCTCCCTGCACCCCGAGGGCACCGACCGCACCGTGCTGCACCCCGAGGGCATCGACGGCACACCGGACCTCGACGGCGCCGC
>JAJYXS010000144.1 GCA_021801615.1 Actinomycetes bacterium | reverse complement strand
GCGCGTACCCGAACGTGCGCGAGGAGCTCGAGCTCGTCGCCGACGTCCTCGAGCGCGAGGAGCGTGGGTTCGACCGCACCCTGCGGACGGGGCTCACGATGCTCGAGGGCGCGCTCGCGGACCTGCGCGCCCGGCGCGCCGACGTGCTGCCGGGGGAGACGGCGTTCCGCCTCCATGACACGCACGGCTTTCCCATCGAGCTCACCGAAGAGCTCGCGCGCGACGCCGGGGTGTCCGTCGACCGCGCGGGGTATGACGCGCACATGGTCGAGCAGCGCCGCCGCGCGCGCGAGGCGGCGAAGACGCCTGCGGGGGCAGACGAAGCCGCGTACCGGGAGCTCCTCGACGTGCACGGGCCGACGGCGTTCGTCGGGCGCAGCCCCGAGCGGTACGCAGTTCGCGCGCAGGTCGTCGGCGTGCTGGCGGGGGCCGAGCCGGGGACGGTCGAGGTGTTCTTGGACCGCACGCCCTTCTATGCAGAGGGCGGGGGACAGGTCGGCGACACCGGGACGATCGTCACCGAGACGGGCTCGGCCTCGGTGATCGACACGGTCTCGGCGCTCCCGGGGCTCACCGCGCACAGGGCGAGGCTGAAGGGCGAGCTCTACGCGGGCCAGGACGCGCTCGCGGCGATCGACGGCGTGCGCCGAGAGGCGACGCGGCGGAACCACACCGGGACGCACCTGCTGCACGCCGCGCTGCGGGAGGTCCTCGGCGACCACGTCCGCCAGCAGGGGTCCCTCGTCGCACCGGACCGGCTCCGGTTCGACTTCAGCCACCGAGGCGCGCTTGTGCCAGAGGAGCTCGACGCGGTCGCCGAGCTCGTGAACCGCGACGTGCTGACCGACGAACGCGTCGTCACCATGGAAGTCGCGAAGTCGGAAGCCGACCGGATGGGGGCGATCGCCTTCTTCGGCGACAAGTACGGCGACTTGGTGCGCGTCGTGCGGGCGGGCCCGCACTCGCTCGAGCTCTGTGGGGGCACCCACGTGGACGCGCTCGGGATGGTCGGTCCGGTCGCGATCGTCTCGGAGGGCTCGATCGGCTCCAATACGCGCCGGATCGAGGCGGTGACCGGCACCGCCTCGATCGCGAGGCTCCGCACCCGCGACCGGCTGGTCGCCGACGCCGCCGCGCTGTTGAAGGTGGAGCCCGACGGGCTCCTCGACGCGCTGGAGCGCCTCGTCGAGCGCGAGCGTGCAACCGAGCGGGAGCTCGCCCGGCTGCGGGCGTCTGCCCTCGAGAAGGAGGCCGCCGACCTCGCTCGGCTCGCGGAGGCAGGCGTCGTCGTCGTGCGGAGGGACGGCCGCAGCCCCGAAGAGCTGCGGGCGCTGGCGCAGGCCGCCCGCGGCCAGGCGCTGCGCGCGGTCGCGATCGGAGGCTCGCCCGACGGCGAGCGGGCGGCGATCGCGGTCGCGACGGCAGGCGTCCCGGACGCCGCCTCGATCGCGCGCCACGTCGCCTCGATCGTCGGCGGGGGAGGCGGAGGCTCACCAAAGCTCGCGCTCGCAGGCGGGCGCGACGCGTCGCGTCTCGACGAGGCCCTCGGCGAGGCGCGCCGCCAGCTCGCCGGGCCGTGAGGCGTGCGGTTCGCACCGTGAGGGCGGTCGGGGTCGACCTGGGCTCGCGGCGCATCGGGGTCGCGGTGAGCGACGCGGCGGGGGCGCTCGCGTTCCCGCGCCCTCACATCGAGCGCCACCGGGAGCGGGCGCTCGACCACCGGGCCATCGCCGCGGTGGTCGACGAGGTCGGCGCGGGCGTGGTCGTGGTCGGCCTTCCGCTCTCGCTGGACGGCAGCCGGGGTGCCGCGGCCAGAGCGGCCGAGGAGGAGGCCGCGGAGCTCGCCGGCGCGCTCGAGGGGAGGGGCGTGACGGTCGAGACCGTGGACGAGCGGCTCACGACGGTGAGCGCAGACGCGGCGCTGAGGGCGGCCGGCGCCCGCGGCCCCGAGCGCCGCACGCGCGTCGACAGCGCGGCGGCGACGGTGCTCCTGCAGTCATGGCTCGACGCCAGGTGAGGCTCGCGCGCGGCCGTCGCCTTCTCGCGGGAGCGCTCGCGGCGCTCGCGGCGCTGGCGGGCGCAGCCGCGTGGTACGAGGTGGAGTCCCACCCGTTCGGTGCACCGGGCAAGCCGGTGCTCCTCGACGTACACGCCGGTGAGTCGACCGCGGCGATCGTCTCCGCGCTGGCGAAGGCCCAGGTGATCGGGACAGCGGTCGCCTTCGGCCTCTGGTCGTTCGTCCACGGCGCGCCGCTGGTCCGCCCCGGGGTCTACCAGCTCCGCCGGAACCTCTCCTTCTCGTCCGCCGCTGCGGTGCTCGACGCGGGTCCGAACGTCTACGAGCTGACGGTGGCGCCGGGCATGACCATCTCGGAGATCGCCGGCCAGCTCGCGGCGCTCCCCGGCCGCCTCGCGCACGCGTTCGACGAGGTCCGGGGCTCGAGCGAGGTCCGCTCGCCGTTCCAGCTCGGCGCCGGCACCTCGCTCGAAGGGCTGATCGGCGCCGGGACCTACCAGATCCTTCCGCACGAGACCGCGCACGAGCTCCTGGGCCAGATGGTGGCACGCTTCGACGCGCAGGCGGCGGCTGCAGGGCTCACGCCGACGACCAGGCTCGACGGCCTGGACGCGTACCAGCTCGTCACGGTCGCGTCGATCGCGCAGAAGGAGGGGTACTACGCCCGCTACATGGGCGAGGTCGCCCGGGTCGTCCTCAACCGGCTCGCCGACGGAATGCACCTGGACATGACATCGACGGTGCTGTACTCCCTCCGGCCCGACCGCGGACCGGTCACGCTCCGGGACGAGCGGACCACAACGCCCTACAACACCTACCTGCACGCCGGGCTCACGCCGACGCCGATCTGCACGCCGTCGGTGGCGGCGCTGCGCGCGGCCGTCGACCCTCCGGCGGGACCCTGGCTCTACTTCGACCTCGTGACACAGAGGTCGGGCATCATGAAGTTTGCGTCCACCTACGCAGGCCAGCTCGCCTTGGAGAAGGAGGCGCGGAGCAACGCGGCGAGCCAGCCCGCGCACGGCTCGTCGGCCAGCTCTGCTCCGGGGGCGGCTCGCGGGTCACGAGCGTGACGGGCTCGCCTGCTGCCGGCGGGAGGGGTTGGCCGTCGGGAACGTCCGTCGTCGTGGGCGTGATCGGCGACCCCGTGCGGCACTCGCTGTCGCCGGTGCTCCACAACGCGGCGTTCGCCGCGCTCGACCTCGACTGGGTCTCGGTCGCGTTCCCCGTCGCGCCCGACCGGCTGGGCTCGGCGCTCTGCGGGGCGCGTGCGCTGGGGCTGCGCGGCCTCTCGGTGACGATGCCCTTCAAGGAGGCGGTCGCCGCGAGGGTGGACCGCATGAGCCCGGTCGCGGCGCGTCTTGGAGCGGTGAACTGCGTGGTCGTCGAGGGCGACGGCCTCGCCGGGCACAACACCGACGGGGAGGGGTTCGTGGCGGCGCTGCGCCACGGCGCGGGCTTCGACCCCTCGGGGCACCGCTGCCTGGTCGCGGGCACGGGCGGCGCGGCGAAAGCCGTGGTGCTCGCGCTCGCGCGAGCCGGGGCGTCGGAGGTGGCCGTGGTCGGGCGCACCCCGGCCAAGGTCGCCGGCGTCGTCAGGCTGGCCGGTGCCGCGGGGCGGGTCGGCTCGCCGCAGGACGCGGGCCGCTTTGAGCTGGTGGTGAACGCGACCTCCGCCGGCATGGCGCAGACCGCGGCGGCCGGCGACCTCCCGCCGATCGACCCCGTCCTGCTCGGCCACGGCCAGCTCGCGGTCGATCTCGTCTACGTCCCGCGCCCGACGCGCTGGCTGGAGCTGGCCGCGGGCCGAGGTGCGGCGACCCTCGACGGCCTCGGCATGCTCGTCCACCAGGCGGCGCTGCAGATCGAGCTGTGGTCCGGCCTGCCAGCTCCGATCCAGGCGATGTGGCGTGCGGTGACGGCGAGCCCTTAGCCGCCCGCAGCCGCCCGCGGCGCCTCGCAGCCCTTCGGCCCCTCGGCCCGTCGCAGCCACTCAGGTGCCGGCGGCGAAGCGCCCGCACCGGCGTGGGGGAGGCCGGTAGCCTGGGCTCGCATGCAGGCGCAGTACCGCATCGGGACGAGGTCGGCGCAGCAGGGGACCTCCGAGCGCCGTCCGCTCATGGTGCGCAGGCCTTCGGTGCTGGTGGACCCGTTCCTCGTCGCGGGGTCGGTGCTCGCCGCGATCGTCGGCCTCGTGATGGTGTACACGGCGACGCGTGGGCCCCTGCTCCTCGCGGGGACAAGCCCGACGTACTTCGTGAAGCGCCAGGCGGTCTTCGTCGTGCTCGGGATCGTGGTGATGGGCCTCGTCGGCCTGTTCGACTACCGCAAGCTCGAGCCGCTCGGCATGGCCGTCTACGGGCTGTCGGTGTTCGTCCTGCTCGCGGTGATGGTGCCGCACATCGGCACGCACTCACCCTTGGGCTCCGCCCGTTGGTTCAACCTCGGCCCCATCCAGATCCAGCCCTCCGAGTTCGCCGTCCTCGGTCTGGTCGTCGCCGTCGCGACCTACTGCGCGCGGCGCCCCGACGGGCTCACCTGGCGCGACGTGATAAAGGTCCTCGCCCTCGGCGCGGTGCCGATCGCCCTCGTCATGGCCCAGCCGGACCTCGGCACCGGGATCATCATGTCGGTCGTGCTGCTCGTGATGCTGTCGGTCGCGGGGCTCCCGACGCGGGTGTTGATCGCGCTGCTCGTCGGCGCGGCGGGTGTGGTCGCGCTCGTGCTCGCCGCAGGGATCCTGCACCACTACCAGATCCTGCGCATCACGAGCTTCCTGCACCAGTCGACAGCGCACCCGACCGGGACACTCGCCGACGCGGTCTACAACCTTCAGCAGTCGAAGGACGCGATCGGCGCAGGCGGGCTCTTTGGCACCGGCATCGGGCACGGCGCGGCGACCAACCTCGGGTACGTCCCCGAGCAGCAGACGGACTTCATCTTCACCGCGGTGGGCGAGCAGCTGGGCTTCGTCGGATCCGTGGGCGTCCTCGCGCTGCTCTTCTTCCTCGCCTGGCGCGTGCTGCGCGTGGGGCAGCTCGCCCGTGACGACTTCGGGCGGTTGGTGTGCGCCGGCGTCTTCACGTTCCTTGCGTTCAGCACCTTCCAGAACGCCGGCATGACGATCGGCATCATGCCGATCACCGGGATCCCGCTGCCGTTCATCAGCTACGGGGGAACCGCGGTGATCGCCTTCTTCACCGGTGTCGGCCTCGCGCTGAGCGTGTACGCGCGGCGAGGGGGCTAGGGGGTGGAGGGAGCCGCGGCCGAGGCCGAGGCGGCGACCGCGGCGCAGCCGCCTCGCCACGTGCAGCGCATCGTGCGCGTCGTGTCGGTGGAGGTCGCGCTCCCCGACCAGTTCCCGACCGTGACCCTGGAGGATGCCGAGGGGCACCGCGGGCGACTGGCGTTCCGGATCGGGACGGCAGAGGGTGTGGCGCTCGCGCACGCGCTCGCCGGGACGTCGCCCGCACGCCCTTCGACCCATGAGCTCTTCGCGCTCGCGCTCGAACGGTGCGGCGTCGACATCCTGGCGGTCCGTCTCACCGGGCGCGTCGGGGCGACGTACCTCGCCGAGCTCGAGCTCCTCGGCGCTTCGGGACGCCAGGTGCTTCAGTGCCGTCCGAGCGACGGGATCTGCCTTGCGCTCCGCCAGCGGGTCCCTGCGCCGGTGCTCTGCGACGAGCGGCTCTTCTCGTCCTCCGGCGACGTGCTGCCAGAGGGGCTCGCCGGCGACGCGTCGCCCGAGGGACCCGCGGGCGGCCAATGACCGTCGCAGCAGTCATGTCGCGACCTCGAAGCCCGTGTCGCTTGGAAGGCTGATCCCCATCGCGCGCTCGGAGACGGTCGAGGACCCTTCCTGGGAGATGCGCACGAGCACGGCGATCAGGATGTAGTTGGCGATCAGTGAGGAGCCCCCGTAGGCGACGAAGGGCAGCGTGATCCCCGTGAAGGGGAGCAGCCGGGTCACCCCGGCCATGATGAAGAACGCCTGGAAGCCGAGCACGGCGGTGAGGCCGACCGCGACGAGCCGGGAGAAGTCCGAGCGTGCCGCCTGGGCGATCCTGAGACCGGAGCCGACGAGGAGGACGAACGCGATCACGACGGCCGCGGCCCCGACGAACCCGAGCTGGTCGCCGATCGCCGCGAACACCATGTCGGTCGTGATGTGCATCCAGGGGTACGCGCCCGCGAGCGGATCGGTCCCGAGCCCGGACCCCCCGATCCCGCCGTGCGCGAAGTCGAAGAAGCCGTAGCCGAGCTGGGTGTTGGGCGCGGCGTGGAGCCACAGGTCGATGCGGGTCTGCACCTGGCTGAGCAGGTGCGAGGCGGCGAAGGCGCCGACTGCGAAGAGCGCGATGGCAAAGAGGATGTAGGCGGACCGGCCCGTCGCCACCCACAGCATGACCACGAACACGGTGAAGATCAGCATCGCGAAGCCGACGTCGTCCTCGAGGGCGATGACGCCCATCGCGAACGCCCAGAACAACAGGATGGGCACGAGCGGGCGAGGGTCGAGCACGAGCCGGTTGCCCACGCGCGCCGTCGGGATCGAGAGCAGCTCCTTGTTCTCGGCGAAGTACGAGGCGAAGAAGACGACCAGGAGGAGCTTCGCGAACTCGACGGGCTGGAAGACGATCGGCCCGCCCCCGACGCACAGCCGCGTTGTTGTGATCGGCCGGCCGAGATGGGGCACGAGCGGCGAGACGAGGAGCGCGATCGCCGTCGCGAGGAGCAGGTAGCGGTACCGGTCCATGTCGCGGGTGTGGCGCACCGCGAGCAGGACGGCGACGTAGCAGATGATCCCCAGTGCTGCCCAGGTCGCTTGGGCCTTGGCGGCCGGGGGTGTGAAGCGGACGATGAGGACGTACCCGATGCCGTTGAGCAGCGCGGCGAGGGGGAGCACCACGGCGTTCGCGTCCGGAGCCAGCCAGCGGTTGGCCACGTGGGCGAGGATCGCCATGCCGAGGACCACGGCAAGGATCGGGCCGACGTGGGCGGGCACCTTGCCTTTCGTGCCGACCTCGGCGACCACGTACAGCGCGACGGTGATCGCCGACGCGAAGACGAGCAGCCCCAGCTCGGTCCGGCGCTTCGGCTTCGGCCCGCTGCGCCACGCGGGAAGGCGCCGGGCGCGCACACGTGCCGGGAGCACAGTGGTCGTCGCCACGTCCAGAAGCGTAGCGGCGCATGTACGCTGTGGCGGGTTCATGGTACTGCAGCGCGCGTCGAAGGTCGGGACGGTGACGGCATCGCCGCGCGACGAGGCGCTCGCCGGCGAGCGGCGCACGGTGGCGGTGCCCGACGCGATCGCCGCCTACGGTCACCGGCGCTTCACGAACAAGGAGCTGTCGCGCCTCGACTTCCTCTCCCGGCTGCTCGACCTCGCCGAGGAGTCGCGCCTGCCGCTCCTCGAGCAGGTCAAGTTCATGGCGATCTTCGCAGAGGCGCTGGACGAGTTCTTCCAGGTGCGGGTGGCAGGGCTCCGGGACAAGCTCGTCGCCGGGGTGCGGACCCGGTCGGTCGACGGGCTGCGCCCGGCCGAGCAGCTCGTGGCGATCCGCGCACGCGTCGAGCAGCTCGTGGCCCGCCAGGACGCCATCTTCCTCGACGTCCTCGTGCCGGCCCTCTCCGACGCGGGGATCCGCCTTTCGGACTGGACGTCGCTCGACGACGACGACCGCTCGTACCTCGTGGACGTCTACGACCGGGAGATCTTCCCCGTGCTCACGCCGCTCGCGGTCGACCCCGGCCACCCGTTCCCCTACATCTCGAACCTGTCGCTCAACCTGCTCGTGGAGGTGGGCGACCCCGCGACCGGCGAGGAGCGCATCGCGCGCGTGAAGGTGCCGCCGGTGCTCCCCCGCTTCATCGTGATGCCCGACGGCGAGCGGTTCGTCCCCCTCGAGCAGGTCATCGCCGCGCATCTCGACACGCTGTTCCCCGGGATGGCCATCGGCGAGCGCGACACGTTCCGGGTGACGAGGAACGCGGACCTGGCTCTCGAGGAGGACGAAGCCGACGACCTGCTCGTGGCGGTCGAGATGGAGCTCCGCCGCCGGCGCTTCGGCAGCGCGGTCCGGCTCGAGATCACCTCGGCGGCGGACCCCGCGTTGATCGAACGGCTGCGCGCCGAGCTCGACGTCCCGGCCGACGGGGTCTACATGCTCGACGCGCCGATCGACCTGTCGGGGCTCTGGGCCGTCTACGAGCTGGACCGGCCCGACCTCCACGCCGAGACGTGGACGCCGATGACGCCGCCACGCCTGGCGACCGCCGGCAACGAGCCGACGGACCTCTTCGGGGTCCTGCGCGAGCACGACGTGCTCGTCCACCACCCCTACGACTCGTTCGCGACGTCGGTGGAGGCGTTCGTGGCACAGGCAGCCGACGACCCGTCGGTCCTGGGGATCAAACAGACGCTCTACCGCACGTCGGGGGACACCCCGATCGTGGCGTCGCTCATCAAGGCTGCCGAGAGCGGCAAGCAAGTGGCGGCGATCGTCGAGCTGAAGGCGCGCTTCGACGAGCAGGCCAACATCGGGTGGGCGAAGGCGCTCGAGGAGGCGGGCGTGCACGTGGTCTACGGGCTGGTCGGTCTGAAGACGCACTCGAAGACGGTGCTCGTCTTGCGACGCGAGGACGACGGCGTCCGCCGCTACTGCCACGTCGGCACCGGGAACTACAACTCGCGCACCGCCGCCATCTACGAGGATCTTGGCCTGCTGACCTCCGACGAAGCCATCGGTGCGGACGTCGGCGACCTCTTCAACTACCTGACCGGCTACAGCCGCCAGTCCCAGTACCGCGAGATCCTCGTCGCGCCGGTGACGCTGCGCGAGCGCGTGCTGGAGCTCATCGAGCGTCAGACCGAGGCGGGGCCGGCGGGACGGATCGTGCTGAAGGTCAACGGGCTCACCGATCCCGAGATGATCGACGCGCTCTACGCTGCCTCCCGCGCCGGCGTGCCGGTGGACCTCGCGGTGCGGGGCATGTGCAGCCTTCGTCCCGGGGTGCGCGGCCTGTCCGAGACGATCAAGGTCCGCTCGATCGTCGGGCAGTTCCTCGAGCACTCCCGCATCTACCGCTTCGGTGGGTCGCCGGACGACGCGCCCCACCGTCACGTCGGGGCGGCCACATCCTGGCTGCCCCTCCAGCTCTACATCGGCTCCGCGGACCTCATGGAGCGCAACCTCGACCGCCGCATCGAGGTGCTCACCCCGGTACGAGATCTCGAGCTGCAGGGGCGTCTCCTCGAGATCCTCGACCTCGTGTTCGCCGACGACGTGAACGCATGGACTCTCCACGACGACGTCTGGCAGCGTGTGGCCACGGTGGACGGCATCGACTCCCAGCAGAGGCTGAAGGAGCTGGCAGTCGAGCGCGCGCGCCGGCGGCGCGTCCTCGATCCACGCCTCGCGGACTGAGGGCCGCGGCTCGCCTGCCGGCCATCGGTGATCGCCTACCGGCTATCGGCGAGGCCGCCCGCTCGCGTTGCTCGCGTGCTCCTGTTCCGAGGGTTCGCCGGTCTGCTCGCCGCCGCTGTCCGCCTGGTGCGCGCGGCCCCGGTGGAGCCGGATGCGCAGCTTGCGCTTGGCCGAGACGTCGCTCCTTCGTCTGAGCGACAGGTACGCGGCTCCGCCCGCGGGGATGGGAAGCCAGAAGTTCACGAGCCGGTAGGAGAGCACCCCGAGGGTCGCCACGGTGAGCGGGACGTGGAAACCGCGCAAGGTGGAGATGAGGACGCCTTCCACCACGCCGAGGCCGCTCGGGGTGATCGGGATGAAGGCGAGGATGTTCGCGAGGCCGTAGGCGACGAGGAGGTCGACCGGCGAGACCAGGTGGCCGAAGGAGAGCACGAACACCCACAGCGAGGCCGCGTCGAACAGCCAATTGGCGGCCGCCCACATCGTGGCGTGGAGGAGGAGCGACCGGTCGCGCAGCAGGACCTGGAGGCGATCGGCGATCGTCTGGACGAGCGACGTGACCTTGTCCGCGTTCACGAGGGGGATCTTCCCGGCCCAGTCGTGCAGGTGCTCGAGCGCCCTGCGCTGCCCGCGGGTGAGGAGCAGCACGGTGCCTGCGAACAGTGCGAAGAGGATCAGCCCGACGAGGGCAGCGAAGCCGTAGAGCGGGTTGTAGCCGGTGAGCGGGATGGAGATGAACAGCGCGAGGAAGAAGATCGCGTTCAGCATGACCGCCGACCCGACGCCCTGGGTCGCGAGCCCGAAGGCCGCGGTGCTGCTGGGCACGTCGAGGTCGGTGAGGAGCCGGTACGCGACGGCGGTGCCCGGGGCGGTCCCCCCGGGCACCACGTGGCTCACCGCCAGGCTGGACATGTTCACGCGGAACAGCAAGAAGCGGTGGGGAGCGCCTGGCGACAGCACCGTGTGGGTGAGCTCGGCGTAGGAGAAGAGCGCGGCGGCCTCGAGCGCGACGCCGATCAGCAGACCGACGATGTTCACGCGGCCGAGCAGGTACAACGAGCGACGGGCATTCGCGGCGTCCGGCAGGAGCACGTACTCGAGGACGAAGAAGAGCAGCAAGAGCGCGACGACCACCCGCAGCGGCGGGGAGTGCCACCACCGGAGCAACCGGTCGCGCCGCGCCGCGCTGGCATCCCGGTCCGGCGTCCTCCTATTGCCGCCGGCCGCGGGGCCCTCATCCAGGCTCGGCGTCCTCCTATTGCCGCCGGCCGCGGGGCCCTCATCCAGGCTCGGCGTCCCCGCGTTGCCGCCGGCCGCGGGGCCCTCATCCCGGCCGGCCGGGCTCCCCCCGGGCGTCGCGTGCACGCCTGCGCCGGGCGGCTCGTCGGCCGTGGGCGCGTCCGAAGGCTGGCGCGGTGGCTCCACGGTTCAATGCTTCCACGCGACCAGGGTCCGGGCCGATCTCCGGAGGCTGCGGCCCGCTCGCCCGGCCAGGCGTGCCCGGCCCTAAGCTGCGACGGCGTGCGGGTCCTGGTCGTGGTGCCGACCTACAACGAGGCGCTGAACATCGAGACGCTCCTGCGCCAGGTGCACGCCGCGCTCCCCGATGCGGGGGTGCTCGTCGTCGACGACGGGAGCCCCGACGGCACGGCCGACCTCGCCCAGAAGGTCGGGGTCGAGCTCGGGGACGTCCACGTCCTGCGGCGCAAGCAGAAGTCGGGCCTCGGGAGCGCCTACCGCGCCGGTTTTCGCTGGGGCCTCGAGGCCGGCTACGACGCCTGTGTCGAGATGGACGCGGACTTCTCCCACGACCCCGCCTCCCTCCCAGCGCTCGTCGCGCCGCTCGAGGACGGCTACGAGGTGGTGGTCGGCTCCCGCTACGTCCCGGGCGGGTCGATCCCGAACTGGTCGTGGTACCGGCACCTGCTGTCGTGGGGCGGCAACCGGTATGCGGACGCGGTGCTCGGCCTCGGGGTGAAGGACTCGACGGCGGGGTTCCGCGTGTACGCCGCGTCGGTGCTGAGACGGCTCGACCTCGACCGCATCCGGGCCGACGGCTACGGGTTCCAGATCGAGATGACCTACCGCGCGAAGCAGGCCGGCGCGCCCATCGCCGAGGTGCCCATCAGCTTCGTCGACCGCGTGGCCGGCGAGTCGAAGATGTCGTCCGCGATCGTCCTCGAGGCGCTCTTCCTGGTCGCGTGGTGGGGCATCGGCCGTCTCGCCGGACGCCTGGCCGGCGGCGCGCGGCGCAACGACGCTCGGACGGGTCCGCGTGCGTCTGCGATCATGGAGAGATGAGCCCGGGAGGAGAGCGGATCCTCGTCGTCGACGACGAGCCGTTCATCACGGACCTGCTCGCCGCCGCGCTCCGTTTCGAGGGCTTCCAGGTGGAGGTCGCGGGGTCCGGGAGGGAGGCGCTGCAGCTCGTGGCGCCCGGTCGTCACGACCTCGTCATGCTCGACGTGATGATGCCGGACCTCGACGGGACCGAGGTGTGCCGCCGCCTGCGTGAGAGCGGCGTGACCGTCCCGGTCGTCTTCCTGACGGCGCGCGACAGCACCGAGGACAAGGTCCTCGGTCTTGGGATGGCCGACGACTACGTCACGAAGCCCTTCAGCCTCGAAGAGCTCGTCGCGCGGGTCCGGGCGGTGCTGCGCCGCGCCGGCCACGAGGGTCCCGACGCCTCCGAGCTGCGCTACGCCGACCTCGTGATGAACGTCGACACGCACGAGGTGTGGCGCGACGGCCGTCCGATCGAGCTCACCGCGACCGAGTTCCGGGTCCTCGAGTACCTGCTCGAGCACCCCCGGCGGGTGGTGCCCAAGTCCGAGATCCTCGACCATGTGTGGGACTACTCCTTCGAGGGAGACGCGAGCATCGTCGAGACCTACATCAGCTACATCCGCAAGAAGCTCGACGAGGGCGGCGGTCCGCCGCTGATCCACACCGTACGAGGCGTGGGCTACAGCCTGCGCGTGAAGAAGAGCTGAGGCGACGTGCGCCTCCGGCGTCGGCTGACGTTCGCGATGGCGGCGCTGCTGGTCATCGGCTTGGGCGTCTCGGACATCGTCACCTACACGGCGCTTCGCTCCTTCCTCTACGGCCGCCTGGACTCCCAGCTCGCGGTCGCCCGGCACGAGGCGGTCCGTTACCTGCGCTACGCACACCGGCGCGGGTACCTGCCGACGCCCGAGGCGATCGACGACCGGCTCGGACCGGAGGTCTACGTGATCGTGCTCGACCGCGCGGGCAGGGTGGTTGTGACACGCCCGTCGGTCGTGACACACACCCCAGGGACCCCTCTCCGCCCCACACCCCGTCCGGTCGTGCCCCGCTCGATCCGCATCTCCCACGACATCGGTCCGGTCCAGGGTCCGTACCGCCCGAACCCCTACAACTTCACACTCACCGCAACGGACGGGACCGCCTACCGCGCGGACGCGTCGCGCGTCCCGCAGGGCACCGTGATCGTCGCCGTGCCGCTCGAGCAGACCGACGCGACCATGGCGTCGCTCGTCCGCATCGTGATCGGCGTCTCCGCGGCCGTGCTGCTCGCGCTCTGCGTGCTCGCGCTGTGGACCGTTCGGCGGGGGCTTCGCCCGCTGGACGACATGGCGAAGACGGCGGGTGAGATCGCCTCGGGCGGTGACCTCGGCCGACGCATCGAGCCGGCCGACGCCGAGACCGAGGTCGGGCGCCTCGGCGCTGCCTTGAACGCGATGCTTGCCCAGATCGAGAGCGCCTTCGCGGGGAAGTCCGAGTCCGAGGCCCGTCTGCGCCAGTTCGTGGCGGACGCGTCCCACGAGCTGCGTACCCCGCTCACCTCGATCCGCGGGTACGCGGAGCTGCTGCGCAAGGGGGTCTTCGCGGACGAGCAGGAGCGCACGAGGGCACTGCGCCGCGTGGAGCGCGAGGCTGCGAGGATGAGCGGGCTCGTCGACGATCTGCTCCTTCTCGCGCGCCTGGACCAGGGTCGCCCGCTCGAGCGCGCGCCGGTGGACCTGCGCAGGGTCTGCCGGGACGCGGTCGACGACGCGCAGCTGGCCGATCCGGACCGCCGCGTCGAGCTGGTCGCACCCGAGCCGGTGACGGTCGCGGGAGACCGGGACCGCCTCGCCCAAGTCGCCCACAACCTCGTCCAGAACGCCCTCGTGCACACGGCCCCCGGCACTCCCGTCCGGGTGGAGGTGTCCGCGGCGGGCGGCATGGGCGTCCTGCGCGTCGTCGACGAGGGCCCGGGCCTCACAGCCGAGCGGCGTGCGCGGATCTTCGACCGCTTCTACCGCGGCGACCGGGCCCGCACGGGCGAGGGTGTGGGGCTCGGGCTCTCGATCGTGCGAGCGATCGCCGAGGCGCTCGGCGGACGGGCGTGGGTCCAGCCGCGCACGGACCACGAGGGCAACGTCTTCGGCGTGGAGGTGCCGCTGATCGACGCGACCGCTCCGGGCCTCGGCCCGCTGGCCTTGCCTGCCCTGCCCGCGCTCGGGCTCAGAGCAGCGCGGACGCTCCCGGCCAGAGCGCGTCGAGCACCGGACGGAGCTTGACGTTCGTCTCGGCGAGCTCGGCTCGAGGGTCCGAGGTCGCCACGATCCCGGCGCCCGCCCGGACGAGCGCGCGCCGCCCCTCGAGCTCGACCGAGCGGATCCCGAGGACCCACTCCCCGTCGCCCGCGCCGTCCGTCCAGCCGACCGCGCCGGCCCAGTAGCCGCGAGGCGCGGCCTCGAGCGCGGCGATCAGATCGAGCGCGGCGGCGCGCGGCACGCCGCCGACCGCCGGCGTGGGATGCAGGAGCGCGAGCAGCGTGAGCGCTGTGCCGCCTGGAGACGGCCTCGCCGTGAGCGTCCCGCGGATGAGCGTCCCGAGCCGAGCGTCGGAGCGCAGGCGAACCACCGTGGGCTCCTCTGGGACCTGCAGGTCCGCGCAGCGGGGTCCCAGCGCGCCGACGATCTCCTCGACGACCAGCTCGTGCTCGGTTCGGTCCTTCATCGAGTCGAGCAGGCGTTGGCCGTCGCCGCTCGCGCCGGGGTCCAGGAGCCCGACGGTTCCCGCGAACGCGTGGGAGGTGACGTTCCTCCCACGCCGTGCGATCACGAGCTCCGGGGAGGCGCCGACCAGCCTGCCCGTCGGGGTCGGGACGGAGAACGCGAGGAACACGTCGTCGTCGTCCCACAGCGTGCGCAGCAGCCGGGACGGCACCGGCCAGTCGGGGAGCTGGAGCCGCACCATGCGGCCGAGGACGACCTTGCGCAGCACGCCGTCTCGGATGTCGCCGAGCGCGTGCGAGACGGCGTCGAGGTAGCCAGCCGGCTCCGGGACCTGCTCGAGCTCGCAGGGTTCTCGAGCGGCGGCGCCCGGGTCCGCTCCGCCCACCGTGGTCCCCCGGGCCTCGTCTTCGAGGCGGCCAGGCCGGCGTGCGGGGCCGGCCTGGCTCTGCGCGCGCTGCGCGCGCTGGCGGACCTCCACCCGCCAGACGCGGCCGCGGCCGTCCCGGCACCAGGTCGCCGAGGGGACCACGAGAAAGGCCGGCGACGCGCGCTCGAACGGGAAGGCCCCGATCGCCATCGCGCCCGGAGGTCCTGTCGAGGGCGTGCGGCGCTCGGCGCCATCGGTGTGCTCGACCGCTGCGAGCCAGGCGCGCACCGCAGGGAGCGCCTCGGCGTCCTCGAGCCCGCCGGGGAGCGGGAGCGTGGCCGCGACGCCCGTCGCCGCGAGCGTGCGGTCGCGCCCCACGACGAGCATGCCGGCGTCGGCGGCCTCGGCGAGCACCGCGGCCGACGTGGTCGACCAGGTGGAAGGGTCGACGGCCACGGTCGTCGCGACGAAGCCGGCGGGGTCCGGGGCGACGGCTGGCTCCCAGTCGGC
>JAJYXS010000049.1 GCA_021801615.1 Actinomycetes bacterium | reverse complement strand
CTGCGGCGGCTCACGAGGCCACCCGGTCCCGGTTGCGCGGCCGTCCTCGGCGCGGGCGGGTCGGCCCGGTCGGCTCGGCCACCGACAAGGCGGCAGGCACCGACTCCGCCTCGAGGTAGGCCACGACGTCTTCGGGGTGGAAGCGCAGCTCCTTTCCGACCTTGACGAAGCGGATCCGGTGCTCGCGCGTGAGGCGGTAGACGAAGGCCTTGTTCGCCCCGAGGTAGTCGGCGAGCCGGTCGATGTTCCACAGTTCGGGCAATTCGGTCATGCCCGTCCTGTGCAGGCACCGCCGGATCGGCTGGCATCTGCGCCCCCGTCGGTGGGGGATTCTCCCCCATTCGTGGGGGATCATTGGGGGAGAAATCGGATCAGCGCCAGGCCCGGCTCGCCCGAATCTGCCGCTGACCTGGGCTTTCGTGGTCGGGCTGCCCGGATTTGAACCGGGGACCTCTGCGTCCCGAACGCAGCGCGCTAACCAAACTGCGCCACAGCCCGTCACCGGGCGCTGCCCGGCAGACGCCCAGCCTACTCCAGGACCTGCGGGGTGGCCCCGTGTGGGCGGGCCTGGTGGGACGGCTCCTGGGACGCCTCCCGGGATGGCGATGGCGATGGCGCTGGTGTGGGTGTTGGTGCTGGCTGGTCCGACGGCTCGAGGGGAGGAGACGGCCCCGCCTGTGTGGCCGCTTCGGAACGAGCTTCAGCGCCTGTGCCACCGTCCGGGCCCGCTGCAGGTGTGCTCGGAGTGCCGGCAGGTCTGGCCTCGTCCTCCCCGTGCTGGCGCGCCAGGACGCGGGCGATGCGGCGCTTGTCCATCTCGTGGACGGTGAGCTCCCAGCCGTCCAGCTTCACGCGTTCTCCTTCCAGGGGGATGTGGCCGAGCGCGTCGAGGATGAAGCCGCCCAGCGTGACGTACTCCCCCTCCGGCACGTCGATCTGCAGACGTTCTCGCACCTCGTCCACGTTGGTTTGGCCGTCGACCAGCCATCGGGTCTTGTCGATGCGCACGATGGACGGACCCTGGTCGACATCGAGCTCGTCATGGAGCTCGCCGACGATCGGCTCGAGAAGGTCCTTTACGGTGAGCACGCCCGAAACGCCGCCGTACTCGTCGACGACGACCGCGAACCCACGCCGGTGCCGACGCATCTCGACGAGCGCTGCGAGGATCGGGCTCGACTCGGGGATCACGTAGGCCTGCCGGATGCGACGCGAGATCTCGATGGGAGAGAGCCCCGTGGGCTCGCGGCCCTCTGCGGTCTTGGCGGCCGACGGTCGTGGTCCGGCGTTCGGGGACGGGTGCGCCGTGTCCGGCGCCGTGCCGTTCGGCGGCGCAGGCTGGGGCGCGCCTGGCAGGCCGGCGGGTGCCTCGACTTGCGCGCGGTTCCCGGTGGGACCGAACAGGCCACCGCGCCAGCGGCGCGAGCGGAACAGATCGTTCACGTAGAGGACCCCGACCACGTCGTCGAGGCGGCCGTTCACCACGGGGTAAGCACTGTGGCCGGACTCGCGTACGGCCGTCGCGACGTCCTCGGCCGACACCGGGATCGTGAGCGCCACCACGTTCGCGCGCGGCGTCATCACCTCGCGCACGTCCATGTCCCGCAGGTCTGCGAGCGCCTCGACGATCACGCGCTCTTGCTCCGCGGCCACTGACTGCTCGTAGGAGCCCCTGCCGGACGCATGACGCGCCCGGGCGTCTTTGTCGCCGTGCCGCCACGGCCACGGCAGCCGGTGCCACCGCCGTCGCGGCGTCTTGTCGTCTGGTGGGGGGCGCTTGGCGCGCTGGCCCGCCACGTGGCTCGGCTCAGGCGTCGCCGGCACCTGGCAACGGCGGCCTCGAGGAGCCGACGAGCACGGGCACCGGCTGGTACGACTCGTCGAAGTAGGTGCCTCCGTCGAGCAGCGCACGAGTCGCTCGTCGCAGCCGCAAGGGGTCGAGCGGCTTCACCAGCCACCCCTCGGCACCGGCCCGGCGCGCGAGGAAGACGTCAGGCCTCCGGTCGAGCAGCATCAGCACCGGGACGTGGGGGACGTCGAGGTAGGACTCTTCGAGACGCAGTTCGAGACAGATGGCCATGCCGCCCATGTTGCCCATCTGCATGTCCACGACCACCAGGTCCGGTGGGTCCTCGAGCACCGTGCGGACGACATCCTCGCCCGAGACCGCCTCGACCACCTCCACGCCCGGGCCCTCGGTGGCGGACGCGACCTCACGGCGCACGCTCGGGGCGTCGCTCGCGACGAGGGTCCGCGCCACGCCCCGAGACTACTCGACCGCTCGGACGCCGCTTGTCGAAGGCGATTCGATGCCGTCTGCATGCGGCGCGCGACGGTTCCCGAAGAGGGCGTCGGAGACGGCGACGAGCCCTTCCAGGTCGTGGACGTCGGTGTCGAGCAGCGGGACGCACCCGATCGGGGCGGGAGCAGTCGAGGCGGCAAGCCCGACGAACGACCGCTGCTCCACGTCGGCGAGCGTGTCGAGCTCACGGAGGTTGTCCGTCAGCACGGCGAGCGTGCTGCCAGCGGGTGCGGCAGGCAGTGCGGCGTCAAGGGGGCCGAAGTGGGGATGGAGCCTGTTCACGACGAGGGCGGCGGGGCGGACTCCTTGATCTGCGAGGCGTGAGACGAAGTACGCGGCCTCTTCGAGCGCGTCGGACCGAGGGGAGGTCACGACGACGTAGGCGGTGCCCGGGTTCGCGAGCAACGCCCGTACCGCGCGCGCCCGCTCGTCGAAGCCGACCTCCATCCCCTGGAACGCTTGGAAGAACGCGACGGCGTCCTCCACGATCTCGGCGCCTGCAACCCGACCGATCGTCTTCAACAGCGCTCGCGTCGCGACGTGCAACGCCTTGAGCGAGATACGCGTGGGCATCATGAGGGTTCGGAACAGCCGATTCTCCAGGAACTGAGTGAGCCTCCTCGGTGCGTCCAGCAAATCGAGCGCGTTGCGCGTCGGCGGGGTGTCGACGATGACGACGTCGAACTCCTCGGACCTGGTGAGCTCGTAGAGCTTCTCCATCGCCATGTACTCCTGGGTTCCGGAGAGAGCGCCCGTCAGGTTCTGGTAGATGCGGTTCGCCTTGATCGCCGCCGCCTGGTCGGATGTGCGTGCGTACCGCTCGACGAGCTCGTCGAACGTGCTCTTGGAGTCGAGCATGACTGCGTGGAGCGTGCCCGGCCAGTCGCCTCCCACCGTGACGGGCTCGTTCGGGAGTGATTCGACCCCCATGGCGTCTGCGAGGCGCCGTGCAGGGTCGACCGTCACGACGCACGCCCGCCGGCCGCGGTGTGCCGCCTCCAGTGCGAAGCTCGCGGAGACCGTCGTCTTGCCGACACCTCCGGGCCCGCAGCAGACCACGACCGCGCGCCGCTCCACGACGTCGTCGAGGGTGGTCGGGGTCGCGGCCGTGGCGGCATCCGGGACCGCGGGCGTGGCAGCGCTCCGTGCTTCCGGGGCTCTTTGCGCAGGCTCGGAAGGTGAGCCGTACCCGGTCACGTGGCATCCTCCGGAGCGGGCAGGGTCTCGATGGCGCTCGCCATCGCAGCGGCCAGCTGGTCGAGCTCCGCCGGGCCGATGGACGCGGCGTTCAGGCGTGGGAGGCGAAGCTGAGGGAGCGGCAGCTCGCGGGCGAGCCGTTCGACCTGCTCCTCGACCAGCCTGATCCGCCTGAGCCGGTAGGCGCGCGCGGCCTCCAACGCGTCGAGAGCTGCTGGGTCGAGCGTGACCCCGGCCTCTCGAGCGGCGTCGGCCGTGGGAACCTCCAGTTCGGCAGCGCCTTTCTCGTGGCAGTTCACGACGACGGGTCCGAGGTGGACGCCGACCCTCTCGCGCAGCAGCTGAGCAGACTCGACGGTCTCGCTCACCGGCATCTCTTCGGGAAGGGTGACCGGCAGGACTCTGCAGCGTGCGGAGTCACGCAGCAGCTCGACCACGTCAGCCGCCTGCTGTCGCACCGGGCCGCCTCGAGCGGCGTCGAGGAGGCCGCTCGCCGAGGTGAGGAAGGTCATCGCGTGGCCGGTCGCAGGTGCGTCGAGCAGCACCATGTCGGCGGCGCCCGCACGTTCGAGCTGCTTCACCTTTCCGAGCACGAGGACGTCCCGGATGCCCGGGATCGCCGTCGCGACCACGTCGACCACGCCACTCGAGACGAGACGCTTCGACACCCGCTGCAGCCCGTGATCGGCGAGGTACTCGAGGAGAGCGTCGTCTGGCGTGAGCCGCCGGGCCCAGACCGCGCCCTCAGGGGGCTTGCCGAGCGTCTCGGGGTCGTCGGGACTTCGACCGCGCAGCACCACCGGCGCGTAGCCGACGGGGTCCCGGCGCCCGAACGCGGCACCGAGGCCGTGCCTACCTTCCAGCTCGATGACGAGCACCGACAGCCCGGCGGACGCGGCAGTCGCGGCCAAGGCTGCGGTGATGGTGGTCTTGCCGACGCCACCCTTGCCAGCGATCACCCAGACCCGGCTCTGGCTGCACCACGCAGCGACGTCCATCCCGGGCGAGCGTAGCTGGCCCGAACGGCTCACGAGGCACTCGGCGCAGAGAGCCCCTGGTCAGCGGCCTTGTTCGATGTCGCAGGCCAACGGTACTGTTGGCAGCGCACGTGAAGGGGGCTGTGCCGTGGCAGTGCGAAGTGCAGGAGATGCATGGCAGGCGAAGGCGGCCTGCAGGGGTCCCCAGTCGAGCGCGTTCTTTCCCCCGGCGTACGTCGAGCGCAAGGAGGAGCGGCTCGAGCGTGAAGGCCGCGCGAAGAGCATTTGCGCGGGGTGCATCGTCCGCGAAGAGTGCCTCGACTACGCGATCCGGATCCGTGAGCCGCACGGGATCTGGGGCGGGCTGAACGAGGTGGAGCGAAAGCAGCTGCTGGACCGTCGGGCCGGCTGACCCCCAGGGCCGGCTGACCCCCAGGTCGGTCTCCCTGTGGGTCTGCGTCTCCCGCGTCTCACGGCGCGAGGCCGAGTGCGCTCGCGGCCGCGGTCACCGCGGCACCGGAGCACACGCTGGTCGGCAACTCACCGTCGGCTCGACAGATGACCGCCGACAGATAGTTGGCCGCAGCCAGGATCGCCTGGGTGGCAGGGTCTGCAGGGTCGGTGAGCCCGGCGGCGATCTGCTCGGCGTCGAGCTGCTGGAGGACGGCAGGGGAGAACTCCCCACCTGCGACGACCGCCTGGTTCGCGATGTCGACGAACGGCACGACCCCTCCGGGAGCGCCCGGTGTCCGTCGGTCGTACCGCGCGATCAACGCCTTCTCCTCCGCAGTGAGGGGCTCGAGCACGGCGTACGCGGTGCCCGCGTCGTCCTTCTGGTCGCCGTAGTGCTCGACGAAGGTGGCGGTGAGGTACCTGGACTCGTAGCTCGAGCCGTCGAAGCTGAACGTGGGGGTGTTCGGGAACGCTTCGTTGGACCCGGATTGCGCGGCGAAGAGCGTGTCGCCGAACGTCCCGAAGCGGGAGAGGGCGGCGACGAGCGCCCACCCCAGGGCGGCGCAGTAGGGGCAGAACTCGTTCCCCACGAAGACGACCTCGGGCTTGCCGGCGGAGGTCAGCGGGGGCTGGCCGTGCAGGAGGGTGGGCGGTGTGACCGTCGCGTCCGACGACGTGACCCCCACGGCGTCGTAGACGGCAGCCGGGATGGCGGAGACCGCCTTCACGACGGACGGCGCGGCCTGCGCAGGGGTCACCGCGACCACCGGTGTGGTAGACGGGGGAGCCCCGCCGGTGACCTTGATGACGACCAGGGCGACCACGATGACGAGCACGATCGCCACGGTGCCCCAGGTGAGAAGCGAGGTCGCGGGGCGCCACGCCGAGGCGCCGGGGTCACGCGGTCCGGAGTCCTCCGACGCTGGTGCTCCGGCGTCGCCCGGCGGCACGCCGCGTGCGTCCCTCCCGCGCTCGGATCCCCCTTCTCCTGGTGACGCGTCCGTCATGGACGACCGAACGTCCGGCGCACGCCCGTCAGTGAGTCCAGCGTTGCCGCGGCCGTGTCTCGGGCCCGCCCCAGCCGAGCATCTGGGGGACCGTGGAGACCGTCAGCACGAAGAGCAGGAACGTGATCGCGTGCACCGAGGTGCACCACAGACAGATGTTCTTGATGATCAAGAGCTCAGCCGAGACGAGGTAGAGGACGAAGCACATGCCCACGACCGTCGCGGCGAGCCGCAGCGCGTGGATGCGTCGGTCCGCCGAGCGCCACGCCATCGGCAGGTCCAGCGCAACCATCACCACGAAGAAGACGAGGCCCCACACTGCGACGGGCACGCCGAGGAAGACGGACTGCGCACTGGTGGTGACCTTCTCGCAGTTCACGATGCCGCTGCTCGCGCACGCGAGCTTGATGTGCGAGTAGTGGGCGACGGTGAGGTACGCCGACACGCCGAGCCCTCCGACGGAGAGCACCAGCGCGGAGATGGAGCGCCACCGCGCCGCCTCGACCACCTGCGGCGCGTCCGGCGGAGGCTTGCACAGGTAGGAGGTCACCCCGGCGAACGCGCGGGAAAGGGCGCCACGGGGCGCCTGCTGCCGTTCCCGGGCGGCGCGGGACTGCAGCGCCGCGCGCTCGCGGCGCGTGGAGCGCACCGGCGGGCTCGTTCTCGGTCTCGTGCGCGTGCCGCTCATGACCCGCCCCTCAGACGGAGACCTTGAGGGCTTTCGCCGCGGCCTCGACGCCCGGGCTCGTGCACACCGAGGCGGGTTTCCCGCCGTCGATGTAGCAGACGGCGGCCGACATGTAGTTGGAGGTGCCGAGGATGAGCTTCGTGATGGGATTGCGTGGGTCGTGGAGCGAGGCGGCGATTGTTGTGCGCGAGAGACCCTGCAGCGGGTTGGGGTTGAAGCTCGCCCCCGAGAAGATGACCCTGTTCCCCCAGTCCGAGAACGGGATTGTGCCCGACCGTGTTGTTCCGGAGCCGCTGTCGAACTTCTTGATGAGAGCGACCTCCTGCTTCGTCGGGGTGTTGATCACGGAGTGCGAGCCTGTCGGCTTGTCCTGGCCGTAGAGCTCGAGGAGCTTGGCGGTGATGTACGGGCTCGTGTACTTCGCTGTGTTGAATTCGAACGTCTGGGTGCGCGGGTAGACGTCGACCGGCGCTGACTGCATCGTCCTCAGCCCGCTGAAGGTCCCGAATCGCGACAGGGACGTGATGATCGCCCAGCGTTCCGCCGCGCAGTAAGGGCAGAACTCACCGAACAGCCCGAAGACCTCCGGTTTGCCGTCGCTCGTGAGCAGCTTGTTCGAGCTGTGGACGGTCGGCACGTTGATCGTGCCCGGGATCCCGGTGCCGACCGCGTTGAACGCCGAAACGGGCACGTGGGTGATCTCGCGCAGGACGGTCGCGGGGACCGGCCGGGGCGGGTAGTAGGCGCCCTTGGTTGTCGTCGAGGAGGTCTGGCTCACCCCCACGATCACCCCCACGATCACGACGACGAGCCCGATAGCGCCCCACACGAAGAGGCTGGCACGCGACCGACCTTGGCGGGCGCGCCGGGGTGACGGTCGCCGCGCGGCGGGCTGGGTTCCGTGGCGACCGGCCTGACGCGGCGCGGAGGAGCCGCGCCCGCCCTGAGCCTGCTCCCTCTGGCGTTCCTGCGCGCGCCGGCCTCGATCTTGGACTCCCTGGCCCTGCACCTGGCTCGAGCGGCGCTGCCGACCTGACGGGCGGCTCCCCTGGCCGACGCTCCTCGCCGCCTCCTTGCCGCTCACCGGTCTGCTCAGCTGTCGGCTGCGCTCCTTGTCGGCAGCGCCACGCTCCTGGTCGGCAGCGCCACGCTCCGCGTCGGGGGCGCCGCTCTCGGGATTGCGACCGGCACTGTCTGCCATTGCGATGAGGTTCCTTGATCGGGTCCTGTGAGAAGGGTCGCGCGCGGTCGGGATCGTCGGGTTCTGTCGTCGGGGCCGTTGCACGGGGCACCGCGCGGCCCAAGCGTAATGCAGACCCGGCGACGGGTGCGCTCGGGGCTCGGGTGCGCTCGGGGCTCGGGTGCGCTCGGGGCTCGGGTGCGCTCGGGGCTCGGGTGCGCTCGGGGCTCGGGTCGTGCGAGGAGGTCGTCGCTTCCGTTCTCGTCCAGGCGGGCCGGTACGATCGGCTAGGTGGCCGGGGAGCGAGACGCAGGGGAGGGAGCCCGCTTCGCACCGGTTGCGCCGAGGCCAGCCGCGACCGTGATGGTCGTGCGTGACGGGCCGCACAGGAGCGCTCCGCTCGAGGTGCTGATGCTGCAGCGGAGCCACCGAGCCGACTTCGCCGGCGGCGCCTACGTCTTCCCGGGCGGCGCGCTCGACCCCGGTGACGGCGGCGCCAGGGTCGAGCGCCTGTGCCGCGGGCTGAGCGACGACGCGGCCAGCGCGATCCTCGGGATGGAGAACGGCGGCCTCGCCTACTGGGTGGCCGCGGTGCGGGAGTGCTTCGAGGAGGCCGGGCTGCTGTTCGCACGTGCCGCAGACGGGGCGGCCGTCTCGTTCTCGGATCCCGGCGTCGCTGCACGCTTCGCACGCGCGCGCACTGAGCTGCTCGCGCGGGAGCGGTCCTTCCCCGAGGTCTGCGAATCGGAGGGCTTGTCGCTCTCCGTCGACGCTCTGCACTACGTGGCACACTGGATCACCCCGGCGGTGTCGCCTCGCCGATTCGACACGCGCTTCTTCTTGGCGGCCGCGCCCGAGCACCAGTCGGCCGCCCACGACGCCGGCGAGACGATCTCCCACGTGTGGGTGCGCCCTGCCGACGCGCTCGAGCATCACCGCGCCGGGAGGATGGCTCTGGTCCTCCCGACCATCAAGAACCTCCAGGCGATCGGCCGCTTCTCGACCGCAGCCGAGCTCCTGGACGCGGCGTCCGCCGTCGGAGAGGTCCCGACCGTGCTCCCGCGTGTCGTCCGAGACCACAGCGGGGCTCGGCTGCTCATCCCCGGCTACGACGCCGGCGCCGGCGCGGGGGGCCCGGTCGACCTCGACCCGGCGGGGAGCTTGCGTCGTGGGTGATGTTGCGCCACCGCCGGTCCCGGACACCGGCCGTGGTCCCGCCCCGGTGGCTGGCCGTGTCGACGTGCTGGGTCCAGGGCTCCGCAGGGTCACCGCGCCGAACCCCGGCGTCATGACCGGTCCGGGGACGAACGCCTACCTGGTGGGCACCGGCGAGGTCGCCGTGGTCGATCCGGGCCCCGACGATGCCGGCCACCTCGAGACCGTGCTGGATGCGGCGAGCGCGGCGGGGGACAGGATCCGCTGGGTCCTCGTCACCCACACCCACGAAGACCATGCGCCAGGGGCCGCGCGCCTGGCGCAGGAGGCAGGAGCAGAGGTGCTCGGGTTCGCCCCGGGCCCCCACTTTTCCCCCGACACCCTGGTGAGCGACGGCTTCGAGCTGGACACCCCGACGTTCCGTCTACGCGCGCTCCACACGCCGGGCCACGCGAGCGACCACGTGTGCTGGCTCCTCGACAGCCCGCGGGTCTTGCTCTCGGGCGACCACGTCATGGACGGAGCGACCGTCGTCATCGCCCCTCCCGACGGGGACATGGCCCGGTACCTCGAGAGCCTGCGCAAGGTGGCCGAGCTCGACCCGCCGCTCGAGGCGATCGCGCCCGGCCACGGCCGTCTGCTGGGTGCGCCGCGCCAAGTCCTCGCCGCGGTGATCGCGCACCGCCTCGCGCGCGAGCGCCTCGTCGCGGCCGCGCTCGACCAGGTCGGGACCGCCACCGTCGACGAGCTCGTGGCGGCGGTCTACGCGGACGTCGACGAGCCCATGCACCGCGTCGCGCGACTGTCGCTGTGGGCGCACCTCCGGAAGCTGGCGGCCGAGGGGCGCGCCGAGGAGATCACCGAGGGGCTCGTTCCGACCTATCGGTCGGCAGCGGCCTCTGCCGGCACGGCCGGCTCCTGACCCGGTCCGACGCGGGCCGCTCCGGCCGCATCGAGCGCGTCGAGGAGACGGGCAGTGCACCCTGACGTCTCGACGACCGGAGCGACGTCGTCCGCCACGGCTCGGGCGAGCTCGGCGAACACGGCCGCGAGCTCGTCGCCGCCGAGCGCAACGGGCTGGCCTGCGTCGCCGGCCGCCGCCATCCGAGGATGGAGGGGGATCCTCCCGACCAGAGGGACGCCCAGCTCGGCGGCGAGCCGCTGGCCGCCTCCGGAACCGAAGAGCGCATAGGTCGTCCCGTGCTCGCAGGTGAAGTCGCTCATGTTCTCGACCACCCCGGCGACGCGCAGGTACCCGCGCCGCGCCATGTCCGCCGCGCGCGCGGCGACGCGTTGGGCTGCGAGGGGTGGCGTGGTGACGAGGAGCATCTCGGTGCGCGGCAGCATCCTCGCGAGGCCCATCTGGATGTCGCCCGTCCCGGGCGGCAGGTCGACGAGGAGGTAGTCGAGGTCTCCCCAATGGGCGTCCTGGAGGAACTGCTGGACCGCGCGATTGAGGAGGAGCCCGCGCCACATGACCGCCCGGTCCTCCTCTGCGAGGAAGCCCATCGAGAGCACGCGCAGCACTCCGCGCGCGACCGGGCGCTCGAGCGGCACCATCTTGCCGTCGCGCGCCTCGAGACGACCCTCCATGCCGAGCAGGCGCGGCACCGAGAAGCCGCCGATGTCCGCGTCGAGCACGCCGACGGTGAGGCCGCGACGTGCGAGCGCGGCAGCGAGGTTGACCGTGACCGACGACTTGCCGACGCCTCCCTTGCCGGAGGCGACCGCCAGGACCCGGGCGCGCGGCGGCACCGCCGTCGCCGGTGCGCGCTCGCGCGCCTTCCGACGGGCACGGTCCATCACCGCCGCGCGCTGCTCCGCGCCCATCTGGGCCATCGACAGGTCGACCGATCGGACCCCGGGGATCGCTCCGAGGCTGCCCCGCACGTCTCGCTCGATCTGGCTCCGAAGCGGGCAGCCGGCGATCGTGAGCGCCACCTCCACGTGGACGTCGCCATCGTCGGACACCTCGACGGCGCCCACCATGCCCAGGTCGACGATGTCGTCGCCGAGCTCCGGGTCGACCACGGCACGCAGGTGCGCGAGGACTTCGTCCCTGCCGGGTGGCCGGCTGGAGGGCGGCGATGCCGCCGCGCCATCGTGGCCGGAGGGTCCAGGAGGTCCGGAGGGTCCAGGAGATGAGGTATCGGCCGGGTGGTCGCCGCCACCGGCAGCATCCGACCGGGCGGCCATGCCCGAAGCCTACCGGCTCGCACCCCGAGCGACGGCTTCGACGTGGACGAGCCGGTCCAGGTCCCCGCGGGTCCAGCCGCTGCTCCGTCGCCTCCGCGCGCCGATAACATGGCGAGCGCCGTACCCTACGACCTGCTGAAGGAGGCCACGGTGACGACGATGACGACGTCGGTGACCATCGGCAAGAAGCCGGACCCCGTCACGCTCACGGCCAGCGCATCGGCGAAAGTCGCGCAGCTCCTCGCAGAGGAGGGCGCTGAGGGCTTGTCGCTGCGCGTCGCCGTGAAGCCAGGCGGCTGCTCGGGGTACAGCTACGAGATGTTCTTCGACTCCGAGCTGGACGAGGCCGACATCGTCCGCGAGTTCGGCGGGGTGAGGGTCGTGGTCGACCCCACGAGCGCCGAGCTGCTCACGGGTGCGACGCTCGACTACTCCGACGGGCTGCAGGACGCAGGGTTCCACATCAGCAACCCGAATGCCACCCGCACCTGCGGGTGCGGCTCGTCGTTCAGCTGATCAGCCGGCTCCTCGGCTGATCGTCCCCGGCTCCGGGCTTTGTCGCTCGCCCTGGGCCTTTCGAGGCGCGTGTGAGCGTCGCGTTCCGCGTCGACGGGCGCGACGTGTCAGTGGAGGACGACACGGTCTCGCTCCTCGACGCGTTGCGCGAGGTGCTCGGCGTCCGCTCGCCGAAGGACGGCTGCAGCCCCCAGGGGCAGTGCGGCTGCTGCACGGTCTGGGTCGACGGCGCTCCGCGCGTGTCGTGCGTCACCCCCCTGCGGCGGGTGGGCGGGCGTGAGGTCACGACCGCCGATGGATTGCCGGCGGAGCTGGCTCGTCGTTGGGCTGAGGCGTTCGTCGCGAGCGGGGCGAGCCAGTGCGGCTTCTGCACGCCGGGGATCGTGCTGCGGCTCGCCGCGCTCGAGACCCGGGCGACCGGCTCGGGCAGGCCCGTCGACGAAGCCCTGATCCGCACCGTGCTCGCAGCGCACCTGTGCCGCTGCACCGGATGGCAGTCGATCGTGGAGGCTGCCGGCGCGGTTCTCGGCGTCGACATCGGGCCGTCCGGTGCCGGAGGAGGCCCTCGTCTCGGCGTGCCCTCGCGCCCTGCCTGGACGGCCATCGACCCGCCCGCCCGCGACCCGCTGCTCGCCACCTGGCGCGCCCAGCTCGAGGGCCCCGCCTACCAGCACACGACCAGGGAGACCGTGCTCGGCCGCGCAGGGTTCGCCGACGACACGGCGCCCCCCGGCGCAACGGTCGTGGTCCCCCGCGCCGACGGGTCGCTCGCGTTCGGGGCACGCCTCGTCGACGCGCGCCGGGCTTCGAAGAAGGTGCAGGGACGCAACTCGCCGGCGCCGCTGCGCCATCCGCTCGCCGTCCCGGAGGGCGACTGGACGCTCGTGCTGCGCACCACCTGGGTGGAGCCCGCCTACCTCGAGCCCGACGCCTCCTGGTGCCTGCCGGGGCGGATGCCTGCCAGCCCGCTCGCCAACGGCGGGGCGTTCGGAGGCAAGCGCCGCTCGCCGGTCGCCGCCTGCGCCCGCCGGCTCGCCGACGAGCGCCGAGAGCCGGTGCGCGTCGTGTGGGCGCGCGAGGACGTCGCCCGCCGCGCTCCGAAGCGGCCTCCGGTCGCGCTGGGGATGCGCGAGGACGGCTCGGGTGTGCTGCGGGTCGCCCGAACGCCGGAGGCGACCGGCATCGACGACTACGTGGCCCTGGTGGCCTCCGTGGCTCCGGGCCTCGTCGTCGAGCCGGTCGACGTGGCGGGTCCGCCCGTCTCGGTCGACCTGCGGGGGGCGGGGTGGGCCGAGCCGCTCGTCGCGTCCGCGGTGCTCGCTCTCGTCGCGCGAGGGAGCGGTCGCAGTCCGAGCGCGGCCGCTCGCGCGCTCGAGCCTGGCACCCCCGTCGAGGTGCATGCCCCTTCCGGGGGTCGTGCGCGGGTGTCGATCGACCGCGACGGCACGGTGCACGTCGAGGTGTGGGCCGGCGAGGTGCTCGACGAGGTGGTGCTGCGCTCCTACTGCCTCGGCGCCGTCCACCAGGCGCTCGGATGGGTGCGCAGCGAGGGGATCGCGGTCGACGGTGCGGGGGAAGTCCAGGACCTCACGATCCGTTCGTACGGCGTGCTGTCCGCGCGCGACACTCCCTGGGTGGACGTGACCTTGCACCAGGAGGACCGTTGGCCGGTGAACGGCTCCGACGCGGTGTTCGCGGCGACCGCTGCGGCGGCGTGGATCGCCGACGGCCTCGCGCCGGACTGGCCGACGCGGCGGCGCTCGTGAGCGGGCCGAGCACGCCGCGGGGCGGCGGACCGGTCGGCCCGTACCGCCCGGTCGTGCGCGCCGGGGACTGGGTCGTCACCTCCGGCCAGATCGGCGCCGTGGCGGGTCCCGACGGCGCCCCGCGGCTCGTGGAGGGCGGCACCGAGGCACAGCTCCGCCAGGCGCTCGCCAACGTCTCGAGCGTCCTCGCGCAGGAAGGCGCCACGCTCGCGGACGTTGTCAAGACGACGGTGTTCCTCGTCGACATGTCCGAGTACGCGTTCGTGAACGGGATCTGGGTCGACACCTGGCCGGAGCCCCGGCCCGCCCGCTCGGCCATCGGCGTGGCGTCCCTGCCGATCGGGGCGCGCGTCGAGGTGGAGGCCTGGGCGTACGCGCCGCTGGCCTGAGCCGCCCGGTCAGGGCTGTGGGGCGGAGGGCGGATGAGGTTGCGCTCGCAGAAGCCCAGGCGACCACGTCGGCTCGCCGAAGCGGTACCCCACCGAGCGCACCGTGTGGATCAGGTGCGCGTGCTCCTCGCCGAGCTTCGCTCGGAGACGCCGGACGTGCACGTCGACCGTACGCGCCCCGCCGTAGTACTCGTAGCCCCACACCCGGTTCAGCAGCGTCTCGCGCGTGAACACCTTTCCGGGATGGGCGGCGAGGAACCGGAGCAGCTCGTACTCCATGTACGTGAGGTCCAGCACGCGCCCGGCCACGGCGGCTTGATAGGTCTCGAGGTTCAGCACGAGCGGCCCGTGCTCGATGACGTCCGGGGCGCCAGCGCGTCCGGCCCGCCACAGAAGGTGCTCCATGCGTGCGGAGATCTCTGCGGGCCGTGACGGCAGGACGCAGAAGTCGTCGAACAGGTCGTGGCGAAGCTTGAGCTCGCGGAGCTGGTCGTCTGCGATCACGAGCAGGAGCGGGCTCACGGGGTCCTCCCTGCGCCGGAGGTGTCGGCAGAAGGCGACCGCTCGTGAGAGGTCGTCGGCGGCCGACACGACCGCGCCGCCCCAGCCGTCTTTCGTCTCCGACGCCTCGAGGGCGTCGGCGGCCTCGAGGGTCGAGGCCGCGCGGAAGTCGAGCCCCCCCTCGCGCAGGGCCGCGTCGACCACCGGCAGCACCGGGTCGGGGAAGCAGACGAGCGGCTCCATCCCGCTCAGTCTTGCCGGAACCCGTCGGCTCCCCCGCGCCCCAGCCCGTGGGCTCCCCCGCGCCCCAGCCCGTGGGCTCGGCTTCCCTTGCCTCGGTGCCCGGGGTTCACGAGCCGCCCGAGGCTCACAGGGTCGGCAGGTAGCGGTCCAGCTCGAACCGCGTGACCGCGACGTTGTAGTCGCGCCACTCGGCCCGCTTGTTGCGGATGAACCACTCGAAGACGTGCTCGCCGAGCGTCTCGACGAGGAGCTTCGACTCGGCCATCTCGTCCACGGCCTCCTTGAGGGAGCTGGGAAGCGGCCGGATCCCGAGCTTGCGGAGCTCGAGCTCGGAGAGGTCGAAGAGGTTCGCGTCGACCTCGGCCGGCAGGTCGTAGCCGTGCTCGATCCCCTGGAGCCCCGCGGCGAGCACGACCGCGAACGTGAGGTACGGGTTGCACGCGGAGTCCGGCGCGCGGTACTCGACGCGCGTCGACTCGGCCCTGGCGTGCTTGACGACGGGCACGCGCACGAGCGCGGAGCGGTTGTTGCGCGCCCAACCGATGTGCACGGGCGCCTCGTAACCGCTCACGAGCCGCTTGTAGGAGTTCACCCACTGGTTCGTGACGGCGGTGATCTCGGGAGCGTGGTGCAGCAGCCCGGCGATGAACTGCTTGGCGGCCTCGGAGAGGCCGTAGGGGTCGGAAGGGTCCGCGAAGGCGTTGCGCTCGCCCTCCCACAGCGACAGGTGGGTGTGCATGCCCGAGCCCTGCACGCCGGCCATCGGCTTGGGCATGAAGCTCGCGTAGA
>JAJYXS010000006.1 GCA_021801615.1 Actinomycetes bacterium | reverse complement strand
GCCGACGAAGACCGCGAACGAAGCCGCGGTCGTCGTCGGGGTTCCCGAAAAGGAGGCCATCACCTCGACGACCTAACGGAAACGGTATTGCGGTTGGGCCTAGCCCTGGCCCGCTGGCCTCGCGCGGCCCTAGCGCCCCGGCGGGGGCCAGCCCTCCTCCCGACGGACGCAGGTCAGCTGCGCCGCCTCCATCCGGCCGCGGCGGCCTGCCACGACGCAAAAGGCGACTCGGGCCCCCACCTCGACGGTCCGGGTGCCGTCGGCGATGGCGGTGCAGTGGAACGGCCACGCCTCGCCCGCGGCGTCGGCCACGACCCCGAGCCCACGCGCCTCGTCGAACTCGGTCACCACGCCCAGTCGAAGCACGCAGCTCAACGGACGATCTTGGACAGCGCGAGCTCCAAGATGTCGGTCGCGCCCTGGTCCTTCAGCGCGGGGATGAGCGTGTTGATGTCCGCCTTCGCGACGACGGTCTCCAGCGCGAACCCCCGCCCCCCCGAGAGCTCCGAGACGGTCGGGGCACGCATCGACGGCAGCACGGCGACGACGGCGTCGAGCCGGCCAGCGGGGACGTTCAGCTTCACGAGCACCTTCTCACGGGCCTCCAGGGCTCCCGAGAGCAGCGTGTGGAGCTGCCCCATCGCGTGGCGCTTCGCGGGGTCCCGGGCAGCGCTGGGATTCGCGATCAGCTCGGTGCGCGAGACGAGCAGGGTGTCGAGCACCCGCAGCCCGGCGGCACGCAGCGCCCTGCCGGTCTCGGTGATCTCGACGACGCAGTCGGCGATGTCGGGGACCTTCGCCTCGGTCGCGCCGTAGGAGAGCGACACGTCCGCCTGGATCCCGTGTGCCGCGAGCGCCCGGCGGGTGAGCTGGGGGTACTCGGTGCTGACCCGGACCCGCCGTCCGGTGTCGGCCGTCGCGCTCGCCAGGTCCGCCAGGCTCTTCCACGGTGCGTCCTCTGGAACGGCGAGCACGACGCGGACCGGGTTCGCGCTCGCCTTGGAGTACCCGAGCTCCCCGAGCGACACGACGTCGGCACCCCGCTCCTCGATCCAGTCGCGCCCGGTGATCCCGAGGTCGAACAGCCCCTCGGCCACGTACACCGGGATCTCCTGGGGCCGCAGGATCCGCACCTCGCTCACGCGCGGATCGCTGATCGTGGCCCGGTAGTCGACGTCGGAGGACCGCGAGACGGCGAGGTCCGCAGCCTCGAACAGCTCGAGCGTCGACCTCTCGAGCGACCCCTTCGGGAGCACGATGCGCAGCACGGCCGTCCGTCAGCCTCTCAGAGGTCCCGCAGCAGCCGGGCCATCTCGACCCCGGTCGCGGCCGCCTCCCGGCCCTTGTTCGCGTCCCCCGGCGCAGAACGCGCGAGCGCCTGGGCGGTCGTATCGGTCGTGAGCACCCCGAAGGCGACGGGCACCCCGGTGTCGCACGCGACCCGCTGGATGCCGTGCGCGCACTCGCCGGCGACCAGCTCGTAGTGCGCGGTCTCCCCGCGCACCACGGCGCCGAGGCAGACGACCGCGTCGGCGCCGGCCCTGACGAGGGCACGTGCGAGCAGCGGCAGCTCGAAGGCGCCCGGCGCCCATGCGACCGTGACGTCGTTGCGGTCCACGCCGAGCTCGTCGAGCGCGCCGAGCGCGCCATCGAGGAGCCTCCAGGTGAGCGCGCCGTTGTAGCGTGAGCAGGCGACGCCGATCCGCAGGCCGGCACCGAGCGTCCGGCCCCCCGCTGCGGCGTCGAGACCGAGCGCGGGGCCCGCCGACACCACGCGGCCAACCCGCGAGGCCAGGCCTTCGAGCACGCCGTCGGGCGGCCAGGTGCCGGTCTCGGCGCCCATGGGACCTCAGCGCGCGCCGCGCTCGGCGCCACCGGGAGCGACCGGGTGGCCGTCCGCGGCCGCGTCACCGGGGTCTTCGGGGTCACCAAGGCCGTCGATCAGGTGGCCCATGCGCTCGCGCTTGGTGCGCAGGTACGCGAGGTTCTCGGGGTTCGGCGCCGGCTGGAGCGGCACGCGCGCGACGATCTCGAGGCCGAACCCGTCGATCCCGCCGTACTTGGCCGGGTTGTTGGTCATGAGCCGCATGGTCGTGACGCCGAGGTCGACGAGGATCTGGGACCCGATGCCGTACTCGCGCTGGTCCACAGGGAGGCCCAGCGCGAGGTTGGCGTCGACCGTGTCGTGGCCCTGCTCCTGGAGGCTGTAGGCACGGATCTTGTGCGCGAGCCCGATGCCGCGTCCTTCGTGGCCGCGCAGGTAGACGATCAGTCCGCGCCCCTCCTGCTCGATGAGCTCCATCGCGGTCCGCAGCTGTGGTCCGCAGTCGCAGCGCAACGAGCCGAACACGTCGCCGGTCAGGCACTCCGAGTGGACGCGCACGAGGAGGTCCGGCCCCACCTCGCCTTTCACCAGCGCGAGGTGCTGCTCGCCGTCGAGCGCCGACTCGTACACGACGGCCCGCCAGTCCCCGCCCTCGGTGGGGATCCTGGCCTCCGAGACCCTGCGCACGAGCTTCTCGGTGCGCCGGCGCCACCGGATGAGGTCCGCGATCGAGATGAGCGGCAGCCCGTAGCGCTGGGCGAAGCGCTCGAGCTCGTCGAGGCGCGCCATGGAGGATTTGTCCTCGCTCACGATCTCGCACAGCACGCCCGCCGGTGAGAGCCCCGCGGCGCGCGCGAGGTCGACCGCGGCCTCGGTGTGCCCCGCGCGCTTCAAGACCCCCCCGGGGCGGGAACGCAGCGGGAAGATGTGGCCTGGCCGGTTCAGGTCGTCCGAGCGCGTGGAGGGGTCGACGAGCGCCCGGATCGTGGCCGCGCGGTCTGCGGCGGAGATCCCCGTCGTGGTCGTGTGGCGCGCGTCCACGCTCACGGTGAACGCGGTCCGCTGCGACTCGGTGTTCTCGGTCACCATGAGCGGCAGCTCGAGCTCGTCGGCGCGCTCTTCGGACAGCGGCACGCAGATCACGCCCGAGGTGTGCGCGAGGAAGAACGCGATCGCCTCTGGCGTCGCGGCTTCTGCGGCCATGACCAGGTCGCCTTCGTTCTCCCGGTCCGCGTCGTCGACGACGACGACCATCCCGAGCCGTGCGATCGCGTCGATCGCGTCCTCGACGCTCGAGAAGGGCATCAGGATGCCCGGGCCTCGGGCGCGTGCGCCAGCTCGACGCGGAGGTCCTCGCCGAGCTGCCTCGCCGACACGATCCGCCCGCGCCACGCGTCGGCGATCGTGGCGGCCCCCGCTCCGTCGAACAGCGGCCGGCCCACTGCGCCGCCGAGCAGCGCCGGCGCGAGGTAGAGGACGTAACGGTCCACGAGCCCTGCCGCGTGCAGGTCATGGGCCACCTTCGCGCCGCCCTCCACGAGGAGCTGCACCACCCCGAGGCGGCCCAGGTGGTCGAGGACGTCCCCGAGGTCGCCGGAGAGCTCGAGCGCAGGCCGGACCTTCGCGTGTTCCGGCGCGCGGCCCAGCACGACGCGCAAGGGCTGGCGCGAGGCGCGCGCGTGGCGGACCGTGAGCTCGGGGTCGTCCGCGCGCACGGTCCCCGCACCGACGAGCACCGCGTCCGAGGCGGCGCGCAGCTCGTGCACGTCGCGGCGTGCCGCCTCCCCGGTGATCCATCGGCTCGACCCGTCGGGCGCCGCGGTCCACCCGTCCATCGTCGCGGCGAGCTTCAGCACCACCCAGGGCCGACCGGTCCGCCGGTGCTTCAGGTAGGGGGCGAGCTGCCGCTCGACGGCCTCGGCACCGGACCCGACGGACACCTCGACACCCTTGCCCCGGAGCGCGTCGACCCCCCGCCCGGCGACCTTCGGGTCCGGATCGACGAGCCCCACCACCACGCGCCGGACCCCTGCGGCGACGATCGCGTCCACGCACGGCGGCGTCCGTCCGAAGTGGGCGCACGGCTCGAGCGTCGTGTACAGCGTCGATCCCGCGACGGCGTCGCCGGCCTCCGCGGCGAGCTGCAGGACGGACACCTCCGCGTGGGGTCCGCCCGGCGGCGCCGTCGCCGCCTGGTAGGTGGCGGCGCTGGTCACGAGGACCGCACCCACCCACGGGTTGGGGGAGGCGTGCAGCCGGGCGGACTCTGCCACGGCGATCGCTCGCGCCATGTGCTCCTCGTCCCGCTCGACATCTCGACCGTGCATCGTTCCTGGCCGGCGCAGTCTACCGGCCGGGGCGACCGCTGCCGGTGCGCAGCGCCGCTGCCGGTGCGCAGCGCCGCTGCGGATGCGCCGCTGCGGATGCGCTGTCACGGACGGGCCGCGCCGGTGGTGCCCACCAGCGCGGCTCGGATCTCCTCGGTCGCCTCCCAGGGACGCTCCGCCCCGAAGATCGCCGACCCCGCCACGAAGACGTTGGCCCCGGCCGCCGCGGCCGCTCGCGCGGTCTCCGGGTCGATCCCCCCGTCCACCTCGAGGTCCGCGGCCAGGTGCCGCTCGTCGAGGGACCGCCTCACCCGGGAGACCTTCGGCAGCACCTCCGCCATGAATTCCTGCCCCCCGAACCCGGGGAACACCGTCATGCACAGCACGAGGTCCAGCTCGTGGAGGAACGGCTCGATCGCCTCGAACGGCGTGTCGGGATTGGCCGCCAACCCGGCGCGTAGCCCCAGCGCGTGGCACTCTTGGAGGAGCTCGCCGGTCCGTCCCACCTCGACGTGGACCGTGCACCCGTCGGCGCCCGCACGCGCGAACGCCTCGAGGTAGTCGCCGGGGTCGGTCATCATGAGGTGGCAGTCGAAGTACAGGCCGGAGTGCTTGCGCAGCGAGGCCACGACCGGCGGGCCGATCGTCAGGTTCGGCACGAAGTGCGCGTCCATGACGTCGACGTGCAGCCAGTCGCAGACGTTCGCCACCTCCCCGACGGCCTCCGCGAGGTTGCCGAAGTCGGCGGAGAGCAGCGACGGCGCGATCTTGAGCGCACCGGGTGCCCCTGGGTCCCGTGACACGGCGGCCAGCCTACGAGCCTCCGAGCCGCTCGCCGGCAGCCGGTCGTGCGCCGCGCAGCCAGTCGCCCGCCGTCATCGGTGCGCGGCCTTCGGGCTGCACGCGCACCAGCTCGAGCGCGCCCTTTCCGGTCGCGACGGTCTCGCCGTCGAGGGTCCCCGGCGCCGCGCCGGCGTGGGCGGCCACCTCATGGGCATCGAGGACGAGGAGGCGCCTTCCTCGCCAGGTCGTCCACGCGCGGTCCAGGCGGACGATCCTCTCGAGCTCGACGGCAGGCCGCGTCCATGTGAGGCGCAGCTCCTCGGGGTCCAGCTTCTTCGCGTACGTCGGCTCGCCGTGCTGGGGTTCGGGCGTGGGAAGCGGGCCTGCGAGCAGGTCGACGAGCAGCCGCGTGCCGGCGGTGACGAGGCGCTCACGCAGCGCGCCCAGGTGCTCTCCGGGCTCGATGGCGACCTCTTGACAGCCGTAGAGCGGACCGGTGTCGAGCCCCGCCTCGAGGGCCATCACGCAGACCCCGGTCACCTCGTCCCCGGCGAGGATCGCCCGCTCGACCGGCGCGGCGCCTCGCCAGCGCGGCAGCAGCGAGAAGTGGAGGTTCAGCATGCCGAGCCGCTCCAGCACCTCTGGGGGCACGATGCGGCCGTACGCGACGACGACGCCGAGCTCGGCACCGGCGCCGACGAGCGCGTCCAGCCGGTGGACGACGCGCAGCCCGAGCCGCTCGGCCTCCGCCTTCACCGGGCTCGGCGACGGCGCGGCCCTCCTGTGGCGCCTGCGGTCCGGCCCGGTGACGACGAGGCGCACGTCGTGGCCCGCCTCCACGAGCGCCCGCAGCGGCGCCACCGCCAGCGCGGGCGTCCCCAGGTAGACGAGGCTCCGGCTCGCCGCGACGCGCCCTTCTTCGCTCAGCCGCCGAGCACCCGGGAGCGCAGCACCTTCAGCGCGTCGCGTCGCTGCTCCTCGTCCAGCCGCTCGAGCAGCAATACCCCGTCCAGGTGGTCGACCTCGTGCTGGAAGACCCGCCCCTGGTACTCCTTGGCGTCGATCGACACCTCGTTGCCCTCGAGGTCGAGCCCCGTCAAGTGGACCTCGTTCGGGCGGACGATGGTCCAGTGGAGGTCCGGCACCGACAGGCAGCCTTCCTCGAAGGCCCACTCCCCGGAGGTCTCGGTGATGCGCGGGTTGATGACGACCTGCGGCCCGTCCCCGATGTCGTAGACGAACAGGCGGCGCTGGACCCCGACCTGGTTCGCCGCGAGCCCCACGCCCGGCGCCGCGTACATGGTCTCGAGCATGTCCTCTACGAGCTTCTTGACGCGCCCGTCGATCTCTTCGACCTCCTTGGTCGCCTGCTTCAAGACCGGGTCTCCGTACGTACGGATCGTGAGCACCGCGCTGCAGCCTACCGGCGGAGGCCGTCGGCCTCTCCGGGCTCCCGGCCGGGCCCGCCTCCCGGCAGGCCATTCCGGCCGGGCCCGCCTCCCAGCAGGCCACTCCGGCCGGGCGATCCACCGCCCCGACGCGGAGGCTCACACGTCGTCGGGGTCCACCCTCACTCCCCCGTGCAGCGGGGCAACGGCGTCGCAGAGCGTCCGATGGTCGGGCGCGCGCACGAGCCACCGACCCGCCCCGAGCGCCGACACCTCCACGCCTTCGTGGCCGAGGACCGGCACGGTGTCGGCCTTCACCGTGGCGAGCGCGCTGAAGGGCGGCAGGCGCAGCTCCTTGCGCAGCTGCAGCTCTGTGAACGCTCCGGGGTCGCCTGCGACCGCGGCGCGCAGGACGTCGTGGGTGGGGAGCCGGGTCTGGACCATGACCACGCCGGAGACCCCGGAGCCCCTGGGGCCGCCGGAGCCCGGGCGCAGGGACGAGCGCACCGCGCCACCTCGGCCGCCCACGAGACGCCCCGCGCGCACGATCAGCGCGAGCGCGTGCTCTCCGGCGGCGAGGCGAGGCGCGAGGAGGTGCTGGTCGAAGTCCAAGAAGGCGACCGCCGCAGCCCGCCGCGCCCGGTGCAGCACGGCCTCGGTGCCGATCAGGACGGGGACGTCGGGAACGGACGCTGCCCGATCGGGCGCGCGAGGCCGACCGGACACCTCCCCGACCGGCACGCCGAGCAGCGCCTCGAGCTCCTCTCTTGCGCGCGCGACCCCCACGCGGAGCACCTTGGTGCGCACCGACCCGCACTCGCCGCACACGATGGGGCGCTCGGCCCCGCACGCCCTGCAGCGCAGCACGTCGTCCACCGACTCCGCGGCCCGCCCGCACACCGTGCAAAGCGCGAGCGCGCCGCACGTCGCGCAGGCGAGCAGCCTCGCCCGTCCCGTGCGGTTCAGCACGCACACGAGCCGGCCCCCGGCGTCGAGCACCCGGCGGGCGAGGTCCACCAGCTCCTCGGAGAAGAGCCCCGTCCGGGGATCCGCCCCTCGGCGGTCGACGACGCGCACCGCGGGCCATCCCGACCGCTCCGCCGACCTCTCGGGAACCTCAGGGGGGCCGTAGCGGACTCGCTGCACCGCGGTCGGGCACGGCGAGACGAGCACGCACGGCGCGCCGGCGCGCTCGGCGCGCTCGACGAGCACGTCGGCGGCGTCGTAGCGGTCGTGGTAGTCGTGGGCGTCCAGGACGACCGCGGCACCGAGCGCGGGCACCGGCGCCCAGGCCGCGGCTCTCGAGCCGACCACGACCGGCCATCCCGCCGCTGCCTCCGCCCAGCTCGCCGCGACCTCGATGCCACGCGCTCGGAGCCTGGCTGCGAGGCGATCCGCCCACCCGGTGCTCGGCACGAGCACGAGCACCGACCGCCCGGCGCGTCCCGGCCCAGGCGGGCCGGTCGGCCGCGCCGAGCGCGACCCCGAAGGCTGCACCGCGGCGATCACCTCCAGGACGATCGGCAGGAGATCCTGCGCCGGCGGCAGGCGCCGGAGGGTCACGCCCGCACGAAGCGGGCGAGCCCTCGGAGGAGACCCCGAGGGGCCCGTCGGAGAGGGCGGGGCCGGAAGCGCCCAGACGTTGCGCTCGGGCGACGCCGTCCTGAGCAGGGTGGCGACCGGCATGGCCCAGCGCCATGCGCCCCACTCGGCGAGCTCGATGACCTCCGGCGGCGGGCCCCAGCCCGACACCCCGGTCAGGTCTCGCACCTCGACTCCACGAGGCGGCGTCACGCCGATCTCGACCACCCACGCGCCGACGCGCCGACCGTGGAAGGGCACGCGGATGCGCGTGCCGGGTCGGATCTCGGCTCTCCAGCGCTCTGGGACCGAGTAGTCGAACCGGCGCCGGCTCGCCGCCGGGACGTCCGGCACGACGCGGACGATCAGGGTCAGAGGCCCAGCGCGCGGCGCAGGTCGTCCAGCCTCGGGGTCTGCTCCCAGGTGAACTCCTTGTCGCTGCGGCCGAAGTGGCCGTACGCGGCGGTGCGCCGGTAGATCGGGCGCCGCAGATCCAGGTCCCGGATGATGGCTGCAGGCCGCAGGTCGAACAGCTCTCGCAGGACGGCGACGATGCGCTCGGGGTCGACCGTCTCGGTGCCGAACGTCTCGAGCGCGATCGACACGGGATAGGCGACCCCGATCGCGTAGGCGACCTGCAGCTCGCAGCGGCGCGCGGCGCCCGAGGCGACCACGTGCTTGGCCACCCAGCGCGCGGCGTAGGCCGCGGAGCGATCGACCTTCGAGGGGTCCTTCCCGGAGAACGCGCCGCCGCCGTGGCGCGCCATGCCGCCGTAGGTATCGACGATGATCTTGCGACCGGTCAGCCCCGTGTCCGCCTGGGGGCCGCCCAGCTCGAAGAGGCCCGTCGGGTTCGCGAGGAGCCGGAGCTTCTCGGTGTCGAGGTCCCTCGGCAGCAGCGGGTGCACGACGTGCTCGTCCAGGTCCGGGATGAGGAGCGTCTCGACGTCGATGCCGGGCTGGTGCTGGGTGGAGATCAGCACCGTGTCGACGGCGACGGGTCGTCCGCCCTCGTAGGCGACGCTCACCTGGGTCTTGCCGTCGGGGCGCAGGTACGGCAGGACGCCGACGCGCCTCACCTGCGACAGGCGCTGCGCCAGGCGGTGCGCCAGCCAGATCGGCATCGGCATGAGGTCCGGCGTCTCGTCGCACGCGTACCCGAACATCATCCCCTGGTCCCCCGCACCCTGGGCGTTCAGCTGGTCCTCGCCCCCCGAGCCGCTGCGCAGTTCCATCGCCGCGTCCACGCCACGGGCGATGTCGGGGGATTGGCCGCCGAGCGCGACGAGCACGCCGCAGGTGTGGCCGTTGAAACCGTACGCGTCGTTGTCGTAGCCGATGTCGGTGATGACCTTGCGCACGATCGTCGGGATGTCCACGTAGGTCTCCGTCGTGACCTCCCCCGCGATCACGACGAGCCCGGTCGTGAGCAGCACCTCGCACGCGACCCGGCTCATCGGGTCTCGCTCGAGCAGTGCGTCGAGCACCGCGTCCGAGATCTGGTCCGCGATCTTGTCCGGGTGGCCCTCGGTGACCGACTCGGAGGTGAAGGTGGTTCTCACCGGCTCTCTCCCCTGCGCGCCTGGCCCGCGCGCTCCTCGGCGCCCGGCGTGCCCGGGCCGCTTCCCCGGTCTAGCGTGCCTGGGCGCAGCCGCGCGACCACCGCGTCCAGGACCGAGTCCGCGACCTGTCGCTTGCTGCCGAGCGGCACGAGGGTGCTGGTGCCGTCGGCGCCGAGGATGGTCACCTCGTTCGTGTCGTGCTCGAAGCCCGCGCCCGGCGCCGACACGTCGTTCACGACGAGGAGGTCCACCCCCTTTTGCTCGAGCTTGCGCTTCGCGCGCTCGATCACGTCCTCGGTCTCGGCGGCGAAGCCCACGAGCACCTGCCCGGGCCGTCGGCTGGCCGCGAGCCCAGCCAGGATGTCAGGCGTCGGCTCGAGGACCAGCTCGGGCACCCCGTGCACCTTCTGGAGGGCCGAGACCTTCGGCCTCCAGTCCGCGACCGCGGCTGCCATCACCACGACGTCGGCGTCGGAGGCGGCCGAGGCCATCGCAGCCGCCATCTCTGCCGCCGACTCGACGCGCACCGTGTGGACACCGGCCGGCGCGGGCAGTCCCGAGGCGGTCACGAGCGTGACCCGGGCGCCGCGAGCAGCGGCCGCCTCGGCGATCGCGTGGCCCTGCTTTCCCGACGAGCGGTTCGTGATCACCCGCACGGGGTCGATCGCCTCGCGGGTGCCCCCGGCGCTCACGACGACCTCGCGCCCGGAGAGGTCCCCCGTGCGCGCCGCGCCCGACGGCGCGTCGTGCGTCCCGGCCGGCGCCGGGCCCGAGCCCAACACGGCGAGGACCGCCGCCACGATCGTCTCGGGCTCGGCCATGCGCCCGGTGCCCTCGTCCCCGCCTGCCAGCCGCCCGGACTCCGGCGGCACGACGTGCACCCCGCGGGACCGCAGCGTCGCGACGTTCTCGGCGACCGCGGGGTGCTCCCACATCTCGGTGTGCATCGCCGGGCACACCACCACCGGAGCGCTGGTCGCCAGCAGCGTGGCGGTGAGCAGGTCGTCCGCCAGGCCCGCGGCGTAGCGCGCGAGCAGGTCCGCGGTCGCCGGAGCGACCACGACGGCGTCAGCTGCCTGGCCGAGCCGGGTGTGCGCGATCCCCCCTTCGAGGGGCTCCCAGAGCCCCGAGGGGACCGGATCGGACGCGAGCGCCGAGAACGTGGCGACCCCGACGAACCGACGCGCCGCGTCGGTGAGGACGGGCGTCACGCGGTGCCCGGCGTCGACGAGGCGCCTGCACACCTCGACCGCCTTGAAGGCGGAGACGCCGCCGGAGACGCCGAGGACGATGCGCACCGGAGCCGGCGGAGCCTGGGGGGCCTTCAGTGGGAAACGCCGGCCGGCGCTAGCTGGCCGAAGGCCCCTCGTCGATGACGGCAGGATCCTCCCCGAACGCGCCGCCGGCGATGGCCGCCTCCATCGCCTCTGCGAGCGCCCGCTGCTCGGCGTCGTCCTCCTCTTCGGGCGCCCGTTCGTAGGCGATCTTGTCGGCGGCGATCTCCTCGAAGGCGATCGACAGGGGCTTGCCGGAGACGGAGGTGACCTGGGGCGGGACGATCCTCCCGAGACCCTCGCCGAGGCTGTTGTAGTAGGCGTTGATCTGGCGCGCCCGGAGCGCGCCGAGCGCGACGAGGGTGAACTTCGAGTCCACCTTGTCGAGGAGCTGCTCGATCGGCGGGTCCATGAGCGTCTTACGAGCCATCGCCATCCTTTCTGCGGGTCTTGGCCACTATACCGGCCAGCTCCCGCACGGCTCGGTCCAGGTCCTCGTTCACCACCACGTACTTCGCGATCGCCTGGCCCCGCGCCACCTCCTCGCGTCCTCGCTCGAGTCGTCTACGCACGTGCTCGGCCGAGTCCCCGCGCGCGACCAGCCGCTCGCGCTGGACCTCGAGCGAAGGAGGCAGGAGCAGCACCACCACCGCGTCGGGGTTCTTGGCAAGGACCTGCTCCGCGCCCTGGAGGTCGATCTCGAGGAGGACGTCGTGGCCGGGAGGCGGCTCGGGCACAGGGGTCCCGTAGAGATTGCCGAGGTACTCCGCCCACTCGAGGAACCCGCCGTCCGCGGCGCGCCTGCGGAAGGCCTCGGGGGTCACCCAGACGTAGGCGTCTTCGGCCTCGCCGGGGCGTCGGGGCCGCGTCGTCCACGAGCGGCTCAGCCACAGGTGCGGCACGCGGGCGGTGAGCGCCGACGCGACGGTGCCCTTGCCTGCTCCTCCCGGGCCGACGAGGACGAAGGTCCTCAGCGCGACGTGGTGTGCTCGAGGAGGTCGGCCCGCTGCTTGGCCCCGAGTCCTTGCACCCGACGGCTCTCGGCGATACCGACGGTGGCCATGAGCCGGCGCGCCTTCACCTTGCCGAGTCCCGGCAGCGACTCGAGCACCGAGAGCACCTTCATCTTCCCGACGGTCTCGTCGGACTCCGCCTGGTCCAGGAGCTCGGCGAGGCTGAGAGAGCCCATCTTGAGCCTCTCCTTCACCTCCGCCCGGTCCCTTCGCACCTTGGCGGCCTTCTCCAGGGCAGCTTGGCGCTGCTCGGGGGTAAGTGCAGGAGGTTGCGGCATGCGTCCGACTGTAGCCTCCCCGACCAGGCGCGACCGGCCTCCCCGGCCCGGCCTCCCCGACCGGCCTCCCCGACCCGACCCGACCGGCCATCAGCCGAGCGCGGCCGCCAGGTCGTCTCGCAGGCGCGACGCGTCCTCGCGCAGCCTCCTGGGGCCTCCGGAGAGCAGCGCCCGGGAGACCGCAGGCAGCACGCTGCCCGGCGCGCAGCGGGCGAACCGGCGCGTCACGTCGGCCACGGTCGCGCCCTGCGCGCCGAGGCCGGGCGCCAGCACCACCCCGGCGAGCCTCGAGAGGTGCTCGAGCGGCGCACCCCCGGTCGCGCCGACGACCGCGCCCACAGAGCCGAGGCGGCCGGCGCCCGCCTGGCCCGCCTCCTCGGCGTTCCAGCGGCCGATCGCCAGCAACATCGACTCCTCGACGGTGCCGCCGCCGCTGACGACGGCCTCTTGGACCTCGCGGCCCTCGGGGTTCGAGCTGGAGACGACCACGATCAGGCCCCGGCCGGTCTCGCGCGCCGCGACGACCATCGGCCAGAGCGCCCCCATGCCGACGTAGGGCGTCGCGGTCACGGCGTCGGCGGCGAGCGGCCCGCGGAGCCAGGCATCCGCGTACGCCTCGGTCGTGCTGGCGATGTCACCACGCTTCGCGTCGGCGATCACGAGCATGCCTGCGTGCTGCGCGATCGACACGACCTGCTCGAAGGCGGCGATCCCGGGCGCTCCGTGGCGCTCGAAGAACGCGACCTGGGGCTTGAGCGCCGCGGCGACGCCGCTCAACGCGCCGACGCACGTCTCACCGAAGGCCACGAGCCCGCCAGCGTCGTCGGGAAGCCCGAAGACCCCGAGCAGCGCCGGCGAGGGATCGACGCCGACGCACAGCGGACCGAGCGCAGCGACCGCCGCCCGGGCGCGCTCGCCGAAGGTGACCCGCTCGGCTGGTCCGCCCTCAGCGGAGGAGGGCACCGCTCAGCTCCTCCACCGACGTCCCCCGTCGCGCGCACCAGGCGGCGAGCTGGTCCTGCACGCGCCAGGGCGCGCGCGGGTCGGCGAACGTCGCCGTGCCGACCTGGACCGCGTTCGCGCCCGCCACGAGCAGCTCGGCGGCATCCCTTCCGCACGAGACCCCCCCGACTCCGACGATCGGCGTGGAGGGGAACGCCTGCCTGCAGTCGCGCACCGCGCGGAGCGCGACCGGGTGGAGCGCGGGACCCGACAGCCCGCCGACGAACGGCGCGCGGCCGTCGTCGACGTCGACCCGCATCCCCGGCATCGTGTTCACGAGCGTGAGGCCGGAGGCGCCGGCCTCGAGGGCGGCGGCGGCGAGCTCGCAGATGTCGGGGACCGCGGGGCCGAGCTTGGCCCACAGCGGCACCTCGGATCCTCCAAGGACGGACGCGACGGCGGCGACCGCCTCGGCCGTCGCCGCCTTCGAATGGGCGATCGGATGGCCCGAGAGGTTCGGACAGCTCAGGTTCACCTCCACCGCGGCCACGCCCGCGATGCCCGCGCCGGCCCCGGGGGCACCGGGTCTTCTGAGCGCCTCGGCCGCCGCGGCGAGCTCGACGGCCGTCCGTCCCCAGATGCTGGCGACCACCGTCGCGCCGTGCTCGAGCAGGGCGGGCAGGTGGCGGTCGCGCCACGCGGCGACGCTCGGGCCCTGCAGCCCGACGCGGTTCAGCATCGAGCCGCCCGGCGCAGCGCGTACCCTCACGCCGTCGTTCCCCGGCCACCGAAAGGCCGCGAGGGACTTCACCACCACGGCGCCGAGCTCCCCGAGCGGGCCGTAGGCGGCGAGCTCCGCGCCGTGGCCGGAGGTCCCCGACGCGGTCATCACCGGGGAGCGGAGCCGCAGCGGCCCGACTGCCGTCGCGAGGACCGCGCTCACGCGCAGGTCAGCTGGGGACCGTCGCACCGTGGAGCTCCTGGAGGCTGCGCACGACGAGCGGGTGCCGCGTGCGGTCCGCGATGCCTGCGACCGCCGCCCGCGCAGCGGAGAGGGTCGTGATGCACGGCACGTGGTGCGCGAGCGCCGCCGCCCGGATGTGGACGCCGTCGTCGCGCGACCCGCGGCCGCGAGGCGTGTTGACGACCATCTGCACCTTGCCGCCCGCGATCAGCTCGACGGCGTCCGCGGCGATCCGCTCCTCTCCCACCTTCGCCACCAGGGTGTCGACCCTCACGCCCCGGTCGCGCAGGTACCCGGCCGTGCCGAGCGTGGCAGCGATCGAGAACCCGAGCTCGACGAGCTTGCGGGCGACGTCGAGCCCGCCGGGCTTGTCGCGGTCCGCGAGCGAGAGGAACACGGTCCCCGAGCGGGGGAGCCCGGTCCCCGCCGCGGACTGGCTCTTCGCGAACGCGAGCCCAAAGGTCGAGTCCACGCCCATCACCTCGCCGGTCGAGCGCATCTCGGGCCCGAGCAGGGTGTCGACCCCGGGGAAGCGGTCGAAGGGCATCACCGCCTCCTTCACGCTCACGTGCCCGAGGCTCGGCAGGGTGCCCGAGGCATGGAGCAGCCCCTGTGCGCGCAGCTCGTCGAGGGTCTGGCCGACCATGACCCGCGCGGCGAGCGCGGGCAAAGGGACGCCGGTGGCCTTCGCCACGAACGGCACGGTCCGGCTCGCGCGCGGGTTCGCCTCGAGGACGTGGACGACCCCGTCTTTCACCGCGTACTGCACGTTCAGCAGCCCCTGGACCCCGAGCGCCTCGGCGAGCGCACGCGTGGAGCGGTCGAGGACCCCGAGCACCTCCTCGGAGAGGGACTGCGGCGGGAGCGCGCACGCGGAGTCGCCCGAGTGGACGCCGGCCTGCTCCACGTGCTCCATCACGCCGCAGACGAGCACCTCTCCGGCCCGGTCGCGAATGGCGTCGACGTCGATCTCGACAGCGTCCTCCAAGAAGCGGTCCACGAGCACCGGGCGCTCCGCGGTCACCCCGCCTTCCCGCTCGAGCCGCAGCCCGGCCATCACCCGCCGGAGCTCTGCGTCGGTGAAGACGATCTCCATCGCCCGCCCGCCGAGCACGTAGCTGGGCCTGACCAGCACCGGGTACCCGACGCGGTGCGCGACCGCGAGCGCCTCGTCGACGCTGACCGCGGTCCCCCCGGCGGGCTGGGGGAGGCCCAGCTCCTCGCATAGCGCGTTCCAGCGCCGCCGGTCCTCGGCCAGGTCGATCGAGGCGGGGCTGGTCCCGAGCACCATCCCCGGCGGCAGGGAGTGGGCCAGCTTCAGAGGGGTCTGGCCGCCGAGGGACACCACGACGCCCGCGACCCGCCCGCCGGCACCCGCCTCGGCGTCGAGCACGTTCGCGACGTCCTCTGCGGTGAGCGGCTCGAAGTAGAGGCGGTCGGAGGTGTCGTAGTCGGTCGAGACCGTCTCGGGGTTGCAGTTGACCATGACCGTCTCGTACCCCGCGGCGCGAAGTGCGCTCGACGCGTGGACGCAGCAGTAGT
>JAJYXS010000187.1 GCA_021801615.1 Actinomycetes bacterium | reverse complement strand
ACCGTCGCCGGCGCTCAGTAGCTCGATAGCCGGTCGCCGGCGCTCAGTAGCCTGTCGGCGTGTAACAGCTCCACGTCCCGTTCACCACGACCCCTTTCCCCTGGGTGTCCGAGACCTCGACGTACCAGGGCCCGCCGTCGAGGGTCGCCCGCAGGACGCCGACGCTGTTGGGTCCGGTCGAGGCCTCCTGCGGGTCGCTCGAGGCCTGGAGGAGCTCGATGTAGGTCTTGCCAGTGCCTGGTGTTGTCGGTCTCTGGCTCGCGAACTCGAGAACCGCCGAGCGGCACGTCGTGCTGTTCGCGTTCAAGATCGCGTAGAACTTGGGATATTCGGTCGCAAACGTTGTATCGATCCCGGTGACCCACGTGAAGACGTGTGTCGCGACCACCTCGGTGTGTGGTGTTGTGCAAACTCCGTGGCCTCGGCAGATGACGCCGAGCGGGACGTTGCCGTACGCGTACAGGACGCGCGGTTCGGAGGCTGCGAGGACCCGACCGGCATGCACCGCGATGATGCGGTACGTCCACATGCCGAGCGGCACACCGGGCGCCAGTGCGCTCCCGGAGGTGCTCTTCCACGCCTTGATGCTCTTCCACACGCGAGCGGTGCCCTCCTGCTTCTGGAGGTACAGCACCGATCCCGCCGGCACGTCGAGCGCCCTGTAGCGGACGACGAACGCGTGGTCCGCCGTCACGCGGTTGGCTGGGATCGTCAGCACCACGCCAGGTGCCTCCGCTCCCGCCTCAGGTGCCAGGAGGAGCACCGCCAGCACGGCACCGACCAAGCACGCCGAGCGCAGCACGTGTCGAACCATTCGCCCCTCCATCTGCCAGGTCGCCCCACGCCTGTGCGACCGCGCCCAGCCGCTCGGTCCGTGACCGACGGCGCAAAAGGCAAGCGTCGGCGAGGCGCGATGGGCCGCAAGGTACCACAGCTCGGACGCCGCCAGCTCGGACGCCGCCAGCTCGGACGCCGGCAGCTCGGACGCCGCCAGCTCTGACGCCGGCAGGTCTGACGCCGGCAGCTCGGACGCCGGTCTCTCCCTGGCGGCTCATGCCTCGTTCCGTCTGGGCTCGACCAGGGGCCGAACGTCGTATCCTGCGTCTCGGGCTGCGTCGAGCACCCTTCGTGCGTGCTCGGGACCTCGCGTCTCGACCACGAGCTGCACTTCGGTCTCGCGTACGTGGAGGTCGTAGCCCTCCCGCAGGTGGTCGACGTCGATCAGGTTCGCGCCTTGCTCGCCGATCACGCCGAGCAGTCGTGCGAGGTAACCGGGCCGGTCCGAGATTCGAGCGAGCACGACGAGGCGACGTCCGGCGTTCGTCTCGTGGCGTCGGATCGCGATCGCGAGCAGGTTCGTGTCGACGTTGCCCCCCGACAGCACGAGCGCGGTGGTCCCGCGCGAAGGCGCCTCGACGGCCCCCGAGAGCAACGCCGCCGCTCCGACCGCGCCCGCGCCCTCCACCACGAGCTTGGCGCGCTCCAGCAGCAGGACCATCGCCTCGGCGATGTCGTCCTCCTCCACCGTGACGACGTCGTCGACGAGTGCCTCCACGATCGGAAAGGTGATCGTCCCAGGCTTCTTCACGGCGATCCCGTCGGCGAGCGAGCCGGGGGCTCCTTGGGCGACCGGCCGTCCCGCTCCGAGCACGGCCGCGAACGGCGCGCACAGCGCCGCCTGCACCGCCACGATCCTCGTCGTGGGCCTGCAGGATCTCAGCGCGATGGCGATGCCGGATGCGAGGCCCCCGCCGCCGAGGGGGACGAGGACGAGGGCAAGGTCCGGGACCTGCTCTACGAGCTCGAGCCCCAGGGTCCCTTGTCCCGCGATGACGGCGAGGTCGTCGAAGGGGTGGATCAGGATCTCACCGGTCCCAGCCGCTCGCTCCTCGGCCAGCGCGAGGCAGTCGTCGACCGAGTCGCCTTCGAGCTGGACCGTCGCTCCGTAGGATTCGGTCGCGTTCACCTTGGCGACCGGTGCGTCTCTCGGCATGAAGACGTGACAGGGGATGCCGCTGCGGCCCGCCCCGAACGCGACGGCCTGAGCGTGGTTGCCGGCCGAGGCGGCGACGATCCCCGCCTTCGCCGCGTCACCCAGCGAGGCGAGCTTGGACAAGACCCCGCGCACCTTGAACGACCCCGTCCGTTGGAGGTTCTCCGCCTTCATCGCCACGTCGCCTCGGGTCCGCTCGGAGAGCACGCGTGAGCCGAGCACGGGCGTTCGAGCTGCGACGGCCTCGACCGCGTGCCGGGCCTGCTCGATCTCTTCGAGCCCGATCGGCGCGGTCAGCCTCGAGGTCATCGTCCGACCTTCGACGACCTTCGCAAGAGCCGGCCCGATCCCGCGTCGGCGTCGAAGATGTCGAGGTGCACGGGGAACCATCAAAGCCCGTGCAGATCGCACTTCGCCAGCCGGCGTCGTTGTCGTCCTTGTAGTAGGTTCGCCGGCTTCGAGCGAGAGCACCCAGGAGCGTCAGGAGCGCGCACATGAGCCAGGACCCGATCGGACCGCCGGACGCTCGACGCGTCCCGCGCTTCGCGGGCCCCGAGACCTTCGCTCGCCTGCCCCGCCTCGACGAGGTCGCGCAGGCGGCGGTTGCGATCCTGGGAGTGCCGTTCGACTCGGGGGTCTCGTACCGGCCCGGGGCCCGCTTCGGTCCGTCCGCGATCCGGGCCGGGTCGAAGCTCCTGCGTCCATACCATCCATTCCTCCAGACCCAGCCCTGGGACGTGCACCAGGTCGCAGACGCCGGGGACGTCGCCGCGAACCCGTTCTCGATCGCGGAGGCCATCGCCTCGATCGAATCCTCTGCTCGCGCCGTGCTGGAGAAGGCGGACCACCTGGTCGCGATCGGGGGAGACCACACGATCGCCCTGCCGCTGCTGCGAGCGACCGCCGCTCGTCACGGGCCGGTGGCCCTGGTCCACTTCGACGCGCACCTCGACACCTGGGACACCTACTTCGACGCGCCGTACACGCACGGGACGCCCTTCCGCAGAGCCGTCGAGGAAGGGGTCCTCGCCCTGGGCGCCTCGGCGCACGTGGGGATCCGCGGTCCTTTGTACACGGCCGAGGACCTCGTCGAGGACGCTGGGCTCGGCTTCGCCACCATCAGCACGGTCGACGTCGCCACCCAAGGGGTCGAAGCGGCCGTGGAGCGCGTGGCGGGGCGGGTCGGGGAACGCCCCGTCTACGTGAGCGTCGACATCGACGTCCTGGACCCGGCGCACGCACCCGCGACCGGGACGCCCGAGCCCGGCGGGCTGACGTTCCGGGAGCTGCAGCTGATCCTGCGGGGCTTCGACCGGCTGCACCTGGTCGGCGCGGACGTGGTGGAGGTGGCGCCCGCCTACGACCATGCCGAGCTCACCGCGCTCGCCGCCGCGAACGTCGTCTACGAGCTCCTCGGGCTGTTCGCCAGGCGGCCGGCACAGGACCACTGAAGGTCGCGACCACGGTCCCGCCCGCGAGCGCGCTCGTCGACACGACCGCGCTGCCCTCAGATCTACGCGTCCACCTTCGCGCCGGAGTCCGGCACGTCGACGAGGAAGAGCTGCGTCTCGACGTCGCCGTTGACGCCCCGGTGCCCGAAGCCGGGCGGCAGCCAGAAGGCCGCGCCGTCCGGCACCTCGAGGCGATCGCCACCGGCGAGCTCGTAGGAGATGTGCCCGTGGACCACGTAGCCGCGGTGCCCGTCGGTGCACCACTCGTCGCGTTCGGCACCGGGCGCGTAGCGGACGACAGCCCACCGCACCCCGTCGACGAACGCCGATCGGCTCTGGATCCCCGGCGCCTCCTCGATCCACGGAGCTGTGCCGAGCGGGGCGACGACGGGGACGGATTGCGACTTTTGGGCCATTGCGCCACGCTACCGATGCCGAAGCTGGCCATCGAGCGCAGCCGGTCTGACGAGGGCTGCTCGGACATCATGCAAAGCGCGTGCCGGAACACCGCGTGCCTGTACATCCGGTCGTCCGGATCCTGCGCTCGTCGCGCTCGAGCCGGATGGGTTCGTGCTCGGACCCGTCGGAGTGGTGCACGGCCGGACGTTCTTCGGTCATCGGTGCGTTCGTGCCCCCGGCACCGGGGGCACGGGCAGAGCTGCCCGCAGCCCCCAGCCAGGTGAGCCTTCGGTCAGGCGCCGCCTTCGGTCAGGCGCCGCCTTCGGTCAGGCGCCGTCCGCTCTGCCGGTGCCGTCTTCGGGACCGGTCCCGTCGTCGTCTTCGGCGAGGAGCCGGTAGAGCGCCTTGCGGGTCTCCTTCAGCAGGGTCTCGGCGCGTCCGAGCTGTCGCTCGTCACCCGCGGCGGCCACCTGCACGACCGCGCCCATCACCTGGAACGCGGTCGCTCGCAGGCTTCGCGTCGCCGCCGCGTCTTCGGCCGCGAGGTCGTCCCAGGGGGCGCCCCGTCCAGCGGAGGCTCGCTGCGCTTCGGCGCGGCCTGCGTCCGTGAGCGAGAAGGTCCTCCGCCCGTCCTGCTCCGAGACGGTCACGAGCCCCTCGTCCTCGAGCTGCTGGAGGGTGGGGTAGATCGAGCCCGGGCTCGGGCGCCATGCGCCTCCGCTGCGCTCGGCGAGCTCGGTGATCATCTGGTAGCCGTGCATCGGCTGCTCAGCGAGCAGTCTCAGCACCGCCAGGCGGACGTCGCCCCGTCTCGACCTCGGCCTGCCCGGGCCGCCCCAGGGGAACCCGAGCCCGGGGCCACCCATGCCACCCATCGCCCAGCCGGGGAAACCGTGCCGGCGCCGCCCACGCCGGGGACCGCCCGCGCCTCCCGCGTCGTCCTCCCCCCTCCACCGGGCTCGGGCCGACGTCCAGCCTTGCTCGCGCGCCCAGACGTCCTGCCAGCCTCTCTTCGTCCCTGTGCACATGATCTGCCTCCTCGTGGCTCTCTGGTCTTGCTCGGCGCCGTGGTCTTCGTCGCCGACCTCGTCGTTCGACAGTATACAAGTTATCGCGATATATCGTGACGCCGGCGCCCGCACCCACGTCGACCCCACTCGCGCCGGCACGCCCGCTCCGGCACGCCCGCGTAGCCCCCGCGCCCGCGCCACGTGGCCCCCACGCTCGCGCCTACGTGGCCCCCCCGCCCGCGCCCGCGTAGCCCCCGCGCCCGCGCCGACGCGCGACGAGAAGGACGCCGCCCTGGACAGCGCTAGCCTCGTCGAATGGCGCTCGAGACGGGCTCGACCAGCGCAGCGACCAGCGCAACGACCAGCGCATCGACCAGCGCAACGGCAACGCCGCCAGCGCGCTCGGGCGCGGTCCGCGTCGCGCTCCTCGGCTACGGCAACGTCGGCTCGGCGCTGGCGGAGCTGCTCTCGAGGCGTGCCGAGGAGATCGCCATGCGGACGGGTCTGCGCTTCGAGCTGGCCGGGATCGCCGTGCTCGATCTCCACCGGCCCAGGCGAGGTCCCGGCGCCGAGAGACCCGGGCTCTTCACCGGCGACGCCAAGGCGCTCGTCGAGCGATCGGACGTCGACGTGGTCGTCGAGCTCATCGGGGGTCTCGAACCGGCGCGGACACTCGTGGAGGCGGCGCTCCGGGCCGGCAAGCCGGTCGTCACCGCCAACAAGGCGCTCCTGGCGCAGGCGGGAGGCGAGCTCGCCGAGATCGCGTCGGCGCACGGCGTCGACCTCCTCTACGAGGCGGCAGTGGCCGGCGCGATCCCGGTGATCCGCCCGTTGCGTGAGTCGCTCGCGGGCGAGCGGGTGCTGCGAGTGATGGGGATCGTGAACGGGACGACGAATTACATCCTCACCCGCATGACCGACGACGGGATGGACTACGCGGAGGCGCTCGCCGAGGCCCAGCAGCTGGGCCTTGCGGAACGGGACCCCTCCGCCGACGTGTCCGGCGGCGACGCCGCTGCGAAGGCCGCGATCCTGGCGGGGCTCGCCTTCGGCAGCGATGTCCTCGGCACGACGGTGCCGCGCGAGGGCATCACCGGCATCCGGTCGCTCGACGTCGAGTACGCGGCTCGGCTCGGGTACGTCGTGAAGCTGCTCGCGATCGCCGAGCTCCTCGACGGTGGCCCCGACGTCTCGGTGCGCGTCCACCCCGCGATGGTCCCCGCGGACCACCCGCTCGCCTCGGTGCGCGGGCCGTTCAACGCGGTCTTCGTCGAGGGCGAGGCCGCTGGCGAGCTGATGCTGTACGGCAGGGGGGCGGGCGGCGCGCCCACCGCGAGCGCGGTCCTCGGAGACCTCATCGACGCCTCGCGGAACCTGAGGGCGGGCGCGCACGCGCCGGCCCCGCGTCGCAGACAGACGACGGTCCGGGGGAACGACGAGCTGCGATCGGCCTTCTACATCAGCCTCGACGTGGTCGACCGGCCCGGCGTGCTCGCGTCGGTCGCGGCGGCGTTCGGGAGCCACGCGGTGTCGATCAGGGCGATGGAGCAGGACGGGCTCGGCACAGAGGCGCGGCTCTTCTTCCTCACCCACGTCGCTCGCGAGGGCGACGTGCGGGCGACGCTCGACGCACTGGCCGCGATCGACACGGTGGTGCGTGTCGGCGCCGTGCTGCGGGTGGTGGGCGCGGACGACGCTCCCGCGCGTGGCGCCCACGCGCCCGTCCGGAGCCGCTGATATGCCGCTCGGTGCCTGGCGCGGCGTGATCGAGGAGTACCGGGAGCTGCTGCCCGTAGAAGACGGCGCGCCGGTGGTGACCCTGCTCGAAGGCGGCACGCCGCTCGTTCCCGCGCCGCGCCTCTCGGCGCGCGTGGGCGCGTCGGTGTGGCTGAAGATCGAGGGGACGAACCCCACCGGGTCGTTCAAGGACCGCGGGATGACGCTTGCGATCTCCAAGGCCCTCGCCGAGGGCGCGAAGGCGGTCGTCTGCGCGTCGACCGGCAACACGTCGGCGTCGGCGGCCGCGTACGCGGCGCGCGCGGGGCTCGACTGCGTGGTGCTGATCCCCGAGGGCTACATCGCCCTCGGCAAGCTCGCGCAAGCCCTTGTCCACGGCGCGCGGGTGCTGCAGGTGCGCGGCAACTTCGACGACGCGCTCGCCGTCGTGCGCGAGCTGCCGAGCCGGGTTCCCGTCACCGTCGTGAACTCGGTGAACCCCTACCGGCTCGAGGGGCAGAAGACGGGGGCGTTCGAGATCGTCGACGTGCTCGGGCGCGCCCCCGACGTCCAGTGCATGCCGGTCGGGAACGCCGGCAACATCACCGCGTACTGGCGTGGGTACCTCCAGTACAAGGCGGCCGGTCGCGCGCCCAACTTGCCGAGGCTCCTCGGGTTCCAGGCCGCGGGCGCCGCTCCGATGGTCCTGGGCCATCCCGTGGACCATCCCGAGACCGTCGCGACCGCGATCAGGATCGGCAACCCCGCGAGCTGGTACCCCGCGGCCGCGGCGGCCGCGGAGTCCGGAGGGTCGGTCACCGCGGTGAGCGACGAGGAGATCCTCGACGCCTACCGGCTGCTCGCACGGGAGGAGGCCGTGTTCTGCGAGGCGGCGTCCGCGGCGGCGGTCGCGGGGATGCTGCGCAGCGACATCTCGCCGGGCTCGACCGTGGTGTGCGTGCTCACCGGCCACGGGCTCAAGGATCCGGACCTCGCCATCAGCCAGATCTCGGTGCCTGCGGTCGTCGACGCCGATCTCGACGCGGTCCTCGGAGAGCTCGCGTACTGACGCCGCACGGCCTCCTACGACCCTTGAACCGCGGAGCGCCGGGCGCTCCGGGAATGATCCCGCCGGGTGGGATGCCTCCGGGAACGATCCCGCCGGGCGGGATGCCTCCGGGAATGATCCCGCCGGGCGGGATGTTTGCCGTGGTGGTCGACAACGACTACGATGGCTGCATCCCACCGGGCAACGGCGGACTGGTCGCTGGCCCGATGGCCCCGATCCGTGGCGCCACCGGTGGTACGCGGGAGCAGGAGGCCTGCGGTGCTCGCCCTTCCTTCATCCGCGTTCGTCTTCGCGCGAGGCTCGTCCGAGGCTCGCGCGACCCATGAGGAGATAGGAGACCGATGACTGCGAAGGAGCAGCTCGAACGGTCAGTGCTCGAGAGCAAGGAGCGAGAGGAGCTCCATGCGATCGCGCAGGCGATGTCGCTCAGGACGACGTCGCGCACGAAGAAGTCCGACATCATCGACCGCATCCTGGAGGCGGCCGGCGTGATCCCGGCGAACGTGACGAACGGGCACCCCGCCGACGCGTGGGCGGCGCCGGGCGCGATGCCGACCAACGGTGCGCGCCGCCTCGACGCGGGGGGCTCCGAGGTGCCGAGCGTGCCGGTGGTCGCCGAGCCGGTCGCCACGAGCGACGGCGCGGCGGCCAGCGTCGGCGGCGAGGTCCAGACCATGCCGGTCGAGGCGCCCCCAGGCGTCGAGGCACGTCCGGGCACCGAGGTGTCCCCTGACGCCGAGGCACCCCAGACCGACGGCGGGGGGGCCGCCAACGGTGCCGGCGTCCGCCAGGCGCCGCGTCAGCAGGGCCGCCACACCCAGGCGCCGAGCGCCGAGCCCGGCAACCGTCGCAACCGCCGGCGCCGCGGCCGAGAGCGCGGGCAGCCAGCCGGAGAGCGCGACCTGCAGGGCGTGCCCGGTCAGGAAGCGCCGTACCAGGGCGAGCTCGTGGAGGTGCGCGGTCTTTTGGACCTGCGTGACGAGGGCTATGGCTTCCTGCGGTGCGAGGGGTACCTGCCGTCGCCGAAGGACGTGTACGTGTCGATCAGCCAGGCGCGCAGGTTCGCCCTCCGGAAGGGCGACTACGTCGAGGGTGCGTGCCGCCCCGCGTCGAGCAACGAGAAGTACCCCGCGCTCCTGCGCATCGACAAGGTGTCGGGCATGGACCCCGAGGCGGCCCGGTCCCGGCCGCGCTTCGAGGACCTGACGCCGCTGTTCCCCGACGAGAAGCTCGTCTTGGAGCTTCCCGGCGCGAAGGACAACGTGACCGCGCGGATCGTCGACCTGCTCTCGCCGATCGGCAAGGGCCAGCGCGGGCTGATCGTGTCGCCGCCGAAGGCCGGCAAGACCACCGTGATGAAGCAGATCGCGCACTCCATCGAGGCGAACAACCCCGAGGTGCACCTCATGGTGCTGCTCGTGGACGAGCGGCCCGAAGAGGTGACCGACATGCGCCGCTCGGTGAAGGGCGAGGTCGTGGCCTCCACGTTCGACCGTCCCTCCGACGAGCACACCGCCGTCGCGGAGCTGGCGATCGAGAGGGCCAAGCGCCTCGTCGAACAGGGTCGCGACGTCGTGATCATCCTCGACGGCATCACGCGGCTGGCGCGGGCGTACAACCTCGCGCAGCCGGCCACCGGCAGGATCATGTCCGGGGGCGTGGACTCCGGCGCGCTGTACCCGCCGAAGAAGTTCTTCGGCGCCGCGCGCAACATCGAAGAGGGCGGCTCGCTCACCATCCTCGCGACCGCGCTCGTCGAGACCGGCTCGAAGATGGACGAGGTCATCTTCGAGGAGTTCAAGGGCACCGGCAACATGGAGCTGCGGCTTGACCGGCGGCTCGCCGAGCGCCGCCTCTACCCGTCGATCGACGTGAACGCGAGCTCGACCCGCCACGAGGAGCTCCTCTTCGATCGTGGCCAGCTGCAGCAGGTGTGGAAGCTGCGCAGGGTGCTGAACGCGCTGGCGAGCGAAGGCAACGCTGCCGCAGGGCTCGAGCTGCTCATGGACAAGCTGAGGACGACGCGGAGCAACGACGAGTTCCTCGCAGAGATCGCGAAGGGCCCCACCCCCGGCGGTTGAGCCCCTCCAGGGGAGGCCGGGGATCACCACAGGTCACGACACGTCACGAAGACCTCGAAGCAAGACGCAAGAAGGAAGAGAGCACGCGCCATGAAGGCAGGCATCCATCCCACCTACGTGCAGGCGACCGTCCACTGCTCGTGCGGCAACACGTTCACGACCCGCTCGACCAAGCCCGAGCTGCACGTCGAGCTCTGCAACGAGTGCCATCCGTTCTTCACCGGGAAGCAGAAGCTCGTCGACTCCGGCGGGCGCGTCGAGCGGTTCCAGCGCCGCTACGGCCGCCGCGGGGTCAAGCGGGCCCCGGCGAAGAGCTGAGACCGGCCCGGCACGCGGCCGGGCTGCCGCACCATGGCTTCTGAGCCGCAGGTCCCCAGCTCGACGCGCGCCTCGACGCGCTGGCCGACGAGCTGAGCGACGTCGCAGCGCAGCTGGCGGACCCGGCGACCGCGGGCGACCCGGCGCGCCTGCGCGACCTCGCTCGGCGCCACAAGGAGCTCGCAGAGGTGGTGGCGCGTTGGCAGGAGCTCCGAGCCGCGCGGGCGGACCTCGACGCAGCGCGCCAGCTGCTCGAGGAGTCGAGCGGCGAGGACCGGGAGGTCGCCCTGGGGGAGGTCGACGCCGCGGAGGCGCAGGTCGCCTCGCTCGGCGCCCAGCTGAGCGTCCTTCTCCTCCCCAAGGACCCCAACGACGGCCGCAACGTCATCGTGGAGATCCGCGGCGCCGAAGGGGGGGAGGAGGCGAACCTGTTCGCCCGCGACCTCTACGGCATGTACACCCGCTACGCGGCGCGCCACGGCTGGCACGTCGAGGTGCTCTCCGAGAGCCCTTCGGAGCGAGATGGGCTGAACGAGGTCGTGTTCGTGGTGAAGGGCGCCGACGCCTGGGCTCGCCTCGAGCACGAAGCGGGCCCGCACCGCGTCCAGCGGGTGCCGGTCACCGAGTCCAAGGGCCGGGTCCACACCTCCTCGGCGACGGTCACGGTGCTCCCCGAGGCGGACGAGGTCGACGTCCACATCGACCCGGGTGACCTCAAGATCGACGTCTACCGTTCGACGGGCCCCGGCGGCCAGTCGGTGAACACGACCGACTCTGCCGTGCGCATCACGCACCTGCCGACCGGGATCGTCGTCTCGATGCAGGACGAGAAGAGCCAGATCCAGAACCGCGCGAAGGCGATGACCGTGCTGCGGGCCCGCCTGCTCAAGGCCGAGCAGGACCGGCGTGCGCACGCGCTCGCCGCGCAGCGCAGGAGCCAGGTCGGTGGCGGCGGGCGGTCCGAGAAGATCCGTACCTACAATTTCCGAGAGAACCGCGTGACCGATCACCGGCTGAACCTGACCCTCTACAAGCTCGACCAGGTCCTCGAGGGCGACCTGGACGAGCTGACCGAGGCGCTGATGGCCGACAAGCGCGCGCGTCAGCTCGCCGGCGACGCGCAGTGACGACGCGCGCAGTGACGACGCGAGCGTCGCTGCAGGCCGGGCTCGCCGGTCGGCTGGGGTCGGCGAACGAGGCGCGCTGGATGCTGGAGGAGGTGCTCGGCCCCGACGGGCACGCGGACGAGGCCGCCGTGCGCGCGCTGAGCGAGATGGCGGCGCGCCGGCTCGCAGGCGAGCCGCTCCAGTACGTGCTGGGCGCATGGGCGTTCCGGGCTCTGGACCTCTCCGTGGACCGTCGGGCGCTCATTCCGAGGCCCGAGACCGAGCAGGTGGTCGAGGTGGCCCTCGGCGAGGCACGCCGTTTCGCCTCGACGCTCGGCACACAGGGCAAGAAGCTCCTCGTGGCCGACCTCGGGACCGGGAGCGGCGCCATCGCGCTGTCGATCGCCGCCGAGCTCGGCGCCGATCGCCCGGCGCTCAAGGTGGTCGCGACCGACGTGGACCCCGGCGCGCTCGAGCTGGCGGAAGCCAACCTGCGGCGGGTGGCGCGCCGCCGTCCCCACGTTGCCGCCCAGGTGGAGCTCCGTCGCGGAAGCTGGTTCGAGGCGCTGAGGCCGGGGTGGCGGGGGAGCTTCGCGCTCGTGGTCGCGAACCCCCCCTACGTGAGCGCCGAGGAGTGGGAGACCCTCGAGCCGGAGGTCCGCTGCGAGCCCTACGGCGCGCTCGTCGCGCAGGACGGCACGGACGGCACGCCGGGGTTCGGCGCGGTCGAGGCGGTGCTGGCCGGCGCCCTCGGGTGGCTCGCGCCGGGCGGCGCGGTGGTCGTCGAGATGGCGCCGCACCATGCCGGCGTCGCACGAGCGCGAGCCACCCGAGCCGGCTACCGCGACGTCCGTGTCGAGCCGGACCTCGCCGGCAGGGCTCGCGCGGTCGTCGGGTGCAGGTGAGCCGGATCGGCGCGCCCGAGGTGGTCGACGCCGCCGACCCGAGGGCGATCGATGCCGCGGCCGCGGTGCTGGAGGGCGGCGGGGTGGTCGCCATCCCGACCGACACGGTCTACGGGCTCGCGGCGCGCATCGACCGACCGGCGGGGACGGCGGCCGTCTTCGCGGCGAAGGGCCGCCCGCCCGGGCTGGCGCTGCCGGTGCTCGTCGGGGGGTGGCGCCAGGCGCACGAGGTCGCGAGCGGCTGGCCGCGTTCGGCGTCGATGCTCGCGGCGCGCTTTTGGCCCGGCGCCCTCACCGTGGTCGTGCCGGTCGATCCCGGTCTGGGCGGCCGGCTCGGGGGGGAAGGGACGAGCGTCGGGCTGCGCCAGCCGCGCCACAAGTTCGTGCAGGCGCTGTGCAGGCGCGCGGGTCCGCTCGCGACGTCGAGCGCCAATCGGCACGGCGCCCCGCCGTGCACCACCGCGGCGCAGGTTCGCGAGGCCTTCGGGGCGGCGGACGTCGCGCTCGTGGTCGACGGCGGCACCTGCGACGGGCAGCCCTCGACGGTGGTCGACTGCACCGTGTCGCCGCCGGTGTGCGTGCGCGAGGGCGGGATCGCCTGGTCGTGGATCGAGGCATCGCTCCGCTGACCGTGTGGCGCTCGGGGAGCGCAGTGCGTGCGCCGGTAGAGTGTCACCATGCCGTCCCCTTCCGGGCCCTTCCCCGACGCAACGCTGCGCGGCGACGCCGAGGTGGCTCGCCTGATCTCCGAGGAGGTGGACCGCCAGTCGACGACGCTGCAACTCATCGCGTCGGAGAACTTCACCTCCCCCGAGGTGCTCGCGGCGACCGGCTCGGTCCTCACGAACAAGTACGCCGAGGGCTACCCGCACCGCCGGTACTACGGCGGCAACCGGGTCGTCGACGAGGTGGAGGAGCTCGCTCGGGAGCGGGCGAGGTCGCTGTTCGGCGCGCCGCACGCCAACGTGCAGCCCCACGCGGGCGCGAACGCGAACCTGGCCGTCTACATGGCGCTCCTCGAGCCGGGCGACACGGTCCTTGCGATGCGTCTCGACCACGGCGGCCACCTGACGCACGGGTCGCCCGCCTCGATCACCTCCAAGATCTGGCGGTTCGTCTCCTACGGCGTGACCCCGGCGTCCGAGGACCCCTCGGAGGCCGGGGAGGTCATCGACTTCGACCAGGTGGCGGACCTCGCCAAGCGCGAGCAGCCGAAGCTCATCGTCGCAGGCTCGACGGCCTACAGCAGGATCATCGACCCCGAGCCCTTCAGGGAGATCGCGGACGCCTGCGGCGCGCTGTTCATGTTCGACATGGCGCACCCCGCGGGTCTCGTGGCCGGCGGGGTGCATCCGAGCCCGGTCGGGGTCGCCGACGTGGTGACCCTCACCACCCACAAGACGCTGCGCGGTCCGCGAGGGGGCGCGATCCTGTGCCGCGCCGACCTCGCGAAGGCGATCGACGGCGCGGTGTTCCCCGGGCTGCAGGGTGGGCCGCTCGAGCACGTGATCGCCGCGAAGGCCGTCGCGTTCGCCGAGGCGCAGGAGCCGGCGTTCCGCGCGTACGCGGCCCGGGTGGTCGACAACGCTCGCGCGCTCGGCGCCGCGCTGGCAGCCGAGGGGTTCCGGCTCGTGTCGGGGGGCACGGACAACCACATGCTGCTCGTGGACCTTCGGCCCTTCGACGCCCACCTGACGGGCAAGGTGGCCCAGGAGGTGCTCGACCGGGCGGGCATCACCTGCAACCGCAACACGATCCCCGACGACCCCCGGTCTCCGTTCGTGACGTCCGGCTTGCGGCTGGGCTCTGCTGCCGAGACGACGGCCGGCATGGGCCCCGAGGAGATGGCCCGCATCGCGAGCCTCATCATGAGGACGCTGCGCGGCCGGGACGACGAGGCGGAGGTGGCGGCCGTCCGGGCCGAGGTGCGCGAGCTGTGCGCGGCTTTCCCCCCCTACCCCGGCCTGGTCACCGGCTCCGGGCAGTGAGCCCGGCAGGGCACTGGGACCGCAGATGCCCTGGTACGGGTGGTACGTCGTGGTCCTGGGGGTGGCAGCGGCGGTAACCGCCGCGAGCGCGTGGCCCGCTCGGTGGGTCGCGCGCAGGGTCGGCCACGTCGCGCTGCCCGGTGAGCGCACGATCCACACCAGGGCCACGCCCTACGGGGGTGGGCCGGCGATGTTCCTCGGGTTCTTGGCGGCGATGATGGTCGCGGCGGGCGTCCATCGTCTCCATGGCCTCTTCGCCGGCTCCTCCGAGCCGCTCGGGGTCGTGCTCGCCGCGGCGGCGATCTTCGGCGTCGGGCTCGTCGACGACGCCCGAGACATGTCGGCTCCCGCGAAGGTCGCGGGCGAAGTCCTCGCGGCGTCGATCCTGTACTTCCTCGGCGTGACCCTCTACTGGTTCAAGGTGCCGCTGGGCGGCGTCGTGTCCCTCACCCCGGGGATCACGCCGCTCATCATGGCGCTCCTGGTGATCGCCCTCACCAACGCGGTGAACCTCATCGACGGGCTCGACGGCCTGGCGGCCGGAGTCGTGGCCATCGGCGGCGGGGCCCTGGCGGTCTACGGGCTGCGGCTGATGGAGATCGGGGTGCTCGCGAGCACAAACATCGGGCCGCTCGTGGCCGTCATCGCGTGCGGGGTGTGCCTCGGGTTCCTGCCCTTCAACTTCCACCCCGCCAAGATGTTCATGGGCGACGCCGGAGCCCTGCTGCTCGGCCTGCTCATGGCCGCCTCGACGATGGTCATCGGCGGGCGCATCTCGTCGCCCACGACGGGCCTCACCTACTTCTTCTTCGCCCCCCTGCTGATCCCGTTCTTCATCCTGGGGGTGCCGATCGTGGACATGGCGTTCGCCTTCGTGCGGCGCACCGCGCACGGGACCGGGTTCCAGACCCCGGACAAGGACCACATCCACCACCGCCTGCTCAGGCTCGGCCACGGTCACCGGCGCAGCGTGGTGATCCTGTGGGCCTGGACGGCGATCTTGTCGGGCTTCATCCTCTTCCCCCTCTTCGTCCGGGCGGTCAACCCGTTCATCCCGTTCGGCGTCGGGCTCCTCGCCGTCGCGCTCTTCACGTGGTTCCACCCGGACCTGCGCCATCGGGCCGAGGCAGCCCAGGGCGACCCCGCCTCGGGCGCCCCGCCCCCCTCGCCGCCCCCCCCTCCCTCGCCGCGACCAGCGCCAACGTCGCCGCGACCAGCGCCCCCCACCCCGCCCCCGTCGTCGCGGCCCGCGTCGTCGGTCGCCGCAGCGCGCTCCGCGCGCACCAAGAGCGGTCCACCCGGCGCGGTCCGACGAGTGTCGCCGCCGTCGCTGCCGAGCGATCGTTTTGCCGACAGGAGAGACCGGATGGGATGATGACGTACGTGGCAATTCCCCACCGGGGCAACGGACTCGGGCCGGGATGGCGGCGGGCCCTGGCCGGGCGCGCGACCGCGTGAGCGCAGGGAGCAGCTCTGGTGCGCCCTACCCTCCTTCGGCCTGACGCGGGCAGGCCCCGTGATGGCGGAGGATCGTCCCACCCGAGATGCGGAGGACGGCACAGAGCCGGAGGAGCCCGGCTCGGGTCCCGTCAAGCCGACGCCGCGCCTCGGCGACCTGTTCTGGGTCGGCACGGCGTGCGCGATCGCGATCGTCGCAGGGGGCGG
>JAJYXS010000068.1 GCA_021801615.1 Actinomycetes bacterium | reverse complement strand
AAGATATATTGATGGGGTGGACCCGATTGTCCTGGCAAGCGCTCGCAGGCACGGAGTGGCCGACCAGGACATGCTCCATGCGTACCGAAACCCCGTCCGTGTATTTGAGTTCGATGAGCTCACGATCCTACGTTCCGCACATCGGCTGACCCCTTCAGCGTGATTTTCGACGGGGGTCGCGGAAAGAAGGCCGGGAGACTGCGAATCGGCCCTCGGATCGGTTGTCTGCCAGGATCGGAGCGTCCAGGTCGCTCATGCCCGACGGTCACGCTCGACGATGGCGACGGACAGCGCCTCGAGCTCTCTGAGGGTGTCGTTGAGCCGGCGGGCGTTGTCGAACCATCCCCGGTAGCGCTCGGCGACGTCGGCCGGGAGAAGCCGGGTGAGCGTCTTGCTCCCGGCGCTGCGATTCCACTGCAAGTAGGGGCCGTGTAGCTCGGGCGGCTCTGCGTGGCAGCGGCAGTTGGGCTTGCCGCATCGCATCTTTCGGGTGATCAAACCGCCGGGCAGCACGAAACCCGCCTCAGCGAGGCGCTGGGCCAACGCTTCTTGGTGACGCTGCTCAGCTCTGGTCGGTCCGGGCATATCCACCTCTTCGAGTCCTTCATTGGATACGGTGAAGGATAGCAGGGATGACCGACGGGGGGACGCTATGGCGCAGAGCAGGCGAGTGCTCGTGGATCCGGGGGAGATCACCATTGAGACGGAGCTGGTCTCCGGACTCCCGGTTGTGAACGCAGTCCTCGAGCGCCTCGGTCTTGCAAAGCTGCTCGAAGACCACCTCCCCGAGCCAGATCCGCGCTGTGAGCTCGCCCCGGCACAAGCGATCGGCGTTCTCGTGCGCAACCTCGCCCTCGGGCGCCAGCCTCTCTACGGGCTGTGCGCCTGGGCGGCCGCGTACGACCCCACGCTGCTCGGCCTAGAAGCTGGGGAGGCCGAGCTCTTGAACGACGACCGGGTCGGCCGGGCGCTCGATCAGCTGTTCACCTCGGACCGCGCGAGTCTGCTCACCGCGCTGAGCCTTTCTGCCATCGACGCGTTCGGGATCGCTCTCGAAGAGCTCCACGACGACTCGACCTCACTCGTGCTCTACGGTTCCTACGCCGATGCGACCGGCGAGCCGGTGGCCGGGATGAGTCCGCCGAGGCCGGCGAGGGGGTTCAGCAAGGACCACCGAGGGGACCTGAAACAACTCGTGTGGATCCTCACGATCTCAGCCGACGGCGCGGTGCCGATCACCTATCGGATGGTCGATGGGAACGTGGAGGACTCGACGACGCACATCACGACCTGGGAGCGCTGTCGCGCGATCGCAGGCCGCTCGGGCTTCCTCTACGTCGCAGACTCCAAGCTGTGCACGCGCGACAACATGGACCACATCGCAAGAAACGGCGGCCGCTTTCTCACCATCTTGCCCAAGACCCGCAAGGAGGACGAGCTCGGTCGTGCCTGGATCGCGAGCGGGGCGGTGACGTGGGGGGAGATCGCCCGGCGGCCGGGGAAGCGCAAGGACGACCCCGACGAGGTCTACTGGGCGGCCGAGGCGCCGAGTTGTTCTGCGGAGGGCTACCGCATCGTGTGGTTCCGTTCGTCGGTGAAACGGATGAACGATGCGTTGTCGAGGAACGACCGCATCGAGAAGGCACGCGCCGACCTCCAAGATCTCGCCGGCTCGCTCTCTAGCCCCCGGTGCCAACTGAAGAGCCGCCAGGCTGTAGAAGATGCCGCAGGAAAGGTGGTCGCTTCGCACATGGCCGGGCGCTGGGTGCGCTTCGAGGTCGCAGACGACGTCGTCACCGAGTTCCGTCAGGAGCGCCGAGGTAGGCCCGGCAAGGACACCCGCTACAAGAAGATCGAGTCGCATCGCTTCTCCCTCACCTTTGCAACCGACGCCGCGGCGGTCGCCTTCGACGCCGCCTTCGATGGCTGCTTTCCCATGTGCACGAACGACACCGAGATGACCGAGGCAGAGCTTCTCGGCGCCCAGAAGCGCCAGCCACGCCTCGAACGGCGGCACGCGACCTTCAAGGGCGTGATCGAGGCCGCACCGATCGTCCTGAAGAGCGACTACCGCATCGACGCCCTCGGCTTCTGCCTGTACGTCGCGCTCCTCGTCCACGCGCTGATCGAACGTGAGCTACGCCAGGCGATGGCCGAGGCCGGGATCGCCGAGCTTCCGCTCTACTACGAGGACCGAGCCTGCAAGACGCCGACCGCAGCACGGGTGCTCGAGATCCTCGCCCCACTCGCACGAACCGTCGTCGGCCATCGTGACGAGGTCCTCACCGTCGCCGCGCCGGAGCTCAGCCCGCTACAAGAACAGCTCCTCACGCTCCTCGAGGTGCCGCTCGGTGCCTACGTGGCGTCATGTGCCCGTCGGTAATATTCGGGCCGAAGGCCTCGCCCGACGTGCGGAACGTAGGCCCCACAGGTACTCGAGGACGTGGATGAAGTCACAGACGACCGTGACCTCTGCGCCGCGGTGGCGTGCCTCGGCTCGGATCACGTCG
>JAJYXS010000089.1 GCA_021801615.1 Actinomycetes bacterium | reverse complement strand
AGTCGCGCTCGCGCAGCTCGGCGAGAGTCCGGGCATCGCACACGTAACGGCCCGAGAAGTGGTTCACCGGGATCTGCAGCTCCGTTCCCGGCTCGATGCCGCCGGTGAGCAGCGAGCGCGACGAGGCGACCCGCAGTCGAGCAGGTGCGCAGACGAACCGCAGGCCCCGGTTCTTCACGAGCGCCCCGGGAAGAAGCCCTGCCTCCGTCAGCACCTGGAACCCGTTGCAGATCCCGACGACGGGTCCGCCATCGGCCGCGAAGCGCGCCAGCGCGCCCATCACCGGGGAGAAGCGTGCGATCGCACCGGGGCGGAGGTAGTCGCCGTGCGCGAACCCCCCCGGAAGGACGACGGCGTCGAGCCCCTCGAGCCGCTCGTCGGTGTGCCAGACGAGCGACGCGGTCGCGCCGGCACGCTCGAACGCGCTGACCGTGTCGTGCTCGCAGTTGGTGCCGGGGAAGACGACGACGCCGACACGGGCGCTCACGTCCGCTCCTCCGTGAGCTCGCCTGGCCCGTCCGGCGGGCCGCCGCCCGGCGCCAGCGCACGGAGCTCGAGCTCGCTGTCCTCGATGACGGGGTTCGCGAGCAGCCGGTGCGCGAGCTCCTCGGCGCGCCGACGCGCCGAGACCTCGTCTGCAGCGTCGAGCTCGAACCTGAAGGACCGGCCGGCCCGCACCCCGCGCACGTCGTCGAAGCCGAGCGCAGGCAGTGCCCGCTCGATCGTCGCGCCCTCCGGGTCCGCGATGCCCGGCCGCAGGCGAACTTCCACGCGCGCCGCGAACTTCATCTGCGGGCACCGTACCAGTCGGTCAGCCTCCGACCGGTCACACGCTCGTACGCCGCGACGTAACGCTCGGACGTCGCGCGCACGACCTCGGGAGGCAGCGTCGGCGCGGGCGGCCGCTTGTCCCACCCGCTCGAAGCCGCCCAGTCGCGCAGGGGTTGCTTGTCGAAGGCGGGAGGGGTCTTGCCGGGCACGACCTCCTCCGCCGGCCAGAGCCGCGAGGAGTCCGGGGTCACGACCTCGTCGCACAGGCACAGCTCGCCGTCGACGAAGCCCAGCTCGAACTTCGTGTCCGCGAGGACGAAGCCGGCGGCGGCGGCTCGTCCTGCGGCCTTCTCGTAGAGGGCCAGCGAGAGCTCCCGTGCCCGCTCCGCGGGTCCCCGTCCCACGATCTCGACGGCCGCGTCGAAGCCGATGTTCACGTCGTGACCTTCCTCGGCCTTCGTCGCAGGCGTGAACATCGGCTCGGGGAGACGGTCCGCGAGCAGCAGGCCCTTCGGCATGGGCGTGCCGTGCACCGTGCCGGCGGCCGTGTACTCCTCGTACGCCTGGCCAGCGAGGTACCCGCGCACGATGCACTCGATCGGGAGCATCTCGGCACGGCGGACGAGGAGAGCGCGCCCGTCGATCCCGGACCACCCTGAGCCCGACAACGACGAGGCTCCAGGGACGTGCGCTTCGATCTCGTCGGGGTCGGCGGTGAGGACCGTGCCGGGGGCCACGCCCGTGAGCTCTGCCACCCAGAACGCCGTCATCGCGGTGAGCACCCGGCCCTTGTGGGGGACCGGCTCGGCGAACACGACGTCGTACGCGCTGATGCGATCGGAAGCCACCATGAGCAGCAACCCGTCGCCCACGTCGTAGAGCTCGCGGACCTTCCCCGAGCGCAGGAGCGACAGCGTCACGGAAGCCCTCGCCTCGTGCCGGTCGGAGCTCCTTGGTCGATCCGACCTCGTGGGTCGCTCGAGGCAGGTCCCCGCTCCGCAGCGTCGCTCGCGTCGAGGGCCACGAGCGCGTCGAGGAACCGCCGCCGGTGCCGGAGCATGCGGTCGAGGTCGAAAGCCGCGTCGAGCTCGTCGGCGTCCAGAGGGACCTCCGGATCCGAGGCGAGCACCTCGGCCAGGGGACGCCCTGTGGTCAGCGCGACGCGCGCGTCGCGCTGGACGATCCGGTACGCGTCGTCGCGCGCCAAGCCTCTGTCCACGAGCGCGAGGAGGACGGGCTGGCTGAAGACGAGGTCCGAGATGTTGGCGCGGGCCCGGTCGGCGTGGACCGCGAGCCCGGACACCAACGCGGTGGCTTGACGGAGCACGTAGCACGCGAGCAGCGACGCGTCCGGGAGCGCCACCCGCTCCACCGAGCTGTGCGAGATGTCGCGCTCGTGCCAGAGCGCCACGTCCTCGAATCCCGCACCGGCATAGCCGCGCAGCAGCCGCGCCAACCCGCAGAGCCGCTCCGAGAGGACGGGGTTGCGCTTGTGAGGCATCGCCGAGCTGCCCTTCTGCCCTTCGGAGAACGGCTCTTCGACCTCGCCGACCTCGGTGCGCGCGAGCAGACGGACCTCCGTCGCGATCAGCTCGACCGTCGCACCGACGGACGCGCACGCGTAGAGGTACTCGGCGTGGCGATCGCGCGCGATCACCTGGGTCGCCGGGACCGGCTCGAGGCCGAGCGCGTGGCAGACGTACGCCTCGACGGCGGGGTCCACGTTCGAGTACGTGCCGACGGCGCCCGAGAGCTTCCCGACGGCGACGGCACGCCGCGCCCTGCGCAGGCGGGTGCGGTCCCGGTCGACCTGGAGCGCCCAGAGCGCGAACTTGGCGCCGAACGTGGTGGGTTCCGCCTGCATCCCGTGCGTCCGCCCGGCCACGGGGACGTCGATCAGCTCTTCTGCACGCTCGCGCAGCGCGACGAAGAGCTCCCCCGCAGCTTCGACGAGCAGGTCGGCCGAGCGTGCCAGGGTCGCGCACTGCGCCGTGTCCACGACGTCCGACGAGGTCAGGCCGTAGTGGATCCACGAGGCCTCCGGTTCGCCGATGCGAGCCTGGACGACGTCCACGAATGCCGCGACGTCGTGGTTGGTCACCCTCTCCCGGTCCTCGACGTCGGCGACGAACTGCGCGTCGACCTTGGGCGCCCGGCGACGGACCGCTGCCGCGTCGGCCGCGGGCACCGTACCCACGGCGGCGTGGCCCTCGACGGCCAGCAGCTCGACCTCGAGCCAGGTCGCGAGCCGTGACTCGTCGCTGAAGAGGGCCGCCATGTCGGCAGGGCTGTAGCGTCGGATCACAGCGCCACCTGCGAAGTCGCGGGTGCGGCCTCAGGGGCGGGGACGGCCGCGACGTCGCTCCGCCACTGCGCACCGGGCCAGGTGACCCGATCGACAGCCTGGTACGCGCGCCGCCGAGCCTCAGCCAGGTCGGGCGCGACGGCTACGATCCCAAGGACGCGGCCGCCACCCACGAGGACCGGCCCGTCCGGCGCTTCTCTGCGCGTGGAGGCATGGATCACCGTCACACCCGGGACTGGCTCCACGAGCTGACCGTCGGTGCCGATGCCCTCGATCGCATCCCCCATGCGCGCCGATGTCGGGTACCCCTGCGCAGCCATCACGACGCAGACCGCCGCGCCCTCGGGCGGCGAGAGGCGACCTGCGGGCACGGCCCGAGCGAGGCGGCCTTCGGCGACGGCGAGAAGCACCTCGACTGGGTCCTCGCGCAAGATCGGCAGCACCACCTGCGCCTCGGGATCGCCGAGCCTGACGTTGTACTCGAGGACGTGCGGGCCGTCGGCGGTGAGCATCAGCCCGGCGTAGAGCACTCCCCGGTAGTCGATGCCGCGGCGGCGGATCTCGTGGACGACCGGGGCGACCATGCGCTCGACCAGCTCCTCCACCTCTGCGTCCTTCAGGTCGGGAAGCGGTGCGTACGAGCCCATGCCGCCGGTGTTCGGGCCTCGATCCCGGTCTCGCAGACGTTTGTAGTCCCGAGCCGGTGCCATCGGCACCACGGTCCTGCCGTCGCACAGCACGATGAGCGAGCATTCCGAGCCCGCCAGCCCCTCTTCCACGACGACCCGCCGGCCCGCGCCGCCGAACGCGCCGGAGAGCTTCGCCCTGACGTCCGCCTCCGCCTCCGCGAGCGTCGACGCGACCGTGACGCCCTTGCCGGATGCCAGGCCATCGGTCTTCACGACCCAGGGCCCCGGCAGCTCGCGGAGGAACTCACGCGCCGGCTCGACCGTCGTGAACACCCCGTGGCGGGCCGTGGGCACCCCGGCCGCGACGAGGACCTCTTTCATGAAGGCCTTCGAGCCCTCGAGCCGAGCTCCGTCGGCACCAGGTCCGACCACGCGGCGCCCGAGCGCGCGCAGCCGGTCGGCGAGGCCTCCGACCAGCGGAGCCTCCGGCCCGATGACGTAGAGGTCGGCCTCGAGCTCCTCCGGTGGCGCCGACGTCGCGGTGATGCGGCCGGGGCCACCTGCCCCGCCCGGCATCCCCGGATTGCCCGGAGTCACCACGACCTCGGCGGACCGGGCGAGCGCCAGGCAGAGCGCGTGCTCCCTCCCTCCGGAGCCGACGACGCAGATCCGGGGAACGCTCACGCGACGACGTAGATCAAAGGAGCGCTCACGGACGACGCAGGCCCGGGAAGCTCACGCGGCGGCGAAGGACACGACCTGCTCTCGGCCGGGCCCGACTCCCACCAGGCGCACGGGCACCCCGATCTGGTCGGCGAGGAACGCGACGTACTCCTTCGCCGCCTCCGGCAGGTCGGCGACGGAGGTGGTACCGGTCAGGTCGGTCCGCCAGCCGGGCAGCTCCTCGTAGAGAGGGGTCACCTGGTGGAGCGTGGACTGGTGGTAGGGAGGCAGGTCATAGCGCTCGCCACCCGCCTCGTACGCCACGCAGACGCGCAACGTCTCGGTGGTGTCGAGCACGTCCAGCTTGGTCAGCGCGATCTCGGTCAGGGAGTTCAGCCGCACCGCTTGGCGAGCCATCACGGCATCGAACCAGCCAACCCGGCGACGACGGCCGGTGACGGTGCCGTACTCGTGGCCCCGCTCGACCAGCAGCTCCGCGAGCTCGCCGTCGAGCTCCGTCGGGAAGGGGCCCGCGCCTACCCGGGTCACGTAGGCCTTCGCGATGCCGATCACGCGGTCGATATCACGCGGACCGAGCCCGCTGCCGGTGCACGCCCCGCCCGCGACGGGGTTCGACGAGGTGACGAACGGGTACGTGCCATGGTCGAGGTCCAGGAACGTGGCCTGGGCACCTTCCAGCAGGATGTTGCGCCCGGCGCCGATCGCCTCGTGGAGGATGCCGACCGTGTCCCCCACCATCGGCACGAGCCGTGGCGCGTACTCGTCCAGATAGCGCTGCGCGATGTCGCTCGCCGAGAGCGGCAGGCGGTTGTACACCTTGGCGAGGACCGCGTTCTTCTCCTTCAAGGCGACGTCGAGCTTCTGGCGGAAGATCTTCGCGTCGAGAAGGTCCTGCACACGCAGCCCCACACGGGCAGCCTTGTCCGCGTAGGCGGGGCCGATGCCGCGCTTGGTGGTGCCCAGGGAGTTCTTCCCCAGGTACCGCTCCGTCACGCGGTCGAGCTCGAGGTGGTAGGGCATGATGAGATGCGCGTTGCCGCTCACGACGAGCCGCGACGTGTCCACCCCGCGCCGTTCGAGCTCGTCGAGCTCGGAGAGCAGCGCCTGCGGCTCGACGACGACGCCGTTGCCGATGAGCGGCGTGATGTGCGGGTAGAGGATGCCGCTCGGGCAGAGCTGGAGCGCGAACCGCTCGCCGCCGACAACGACCGTGTGCCCCGCGTTGTGACCGCCCTGGTAGCGGACGACGACGTCCATCTCCTTGGCCAACAAGTCGGTGAGCTTGCCCTTGCCTTCGTCGCCCCACTGAGTTCCGACGACCACGGTTGCCGGCACGATGCTCCCCTGAATCGGCGTACGCCGCAGTGTACCCGGCCTCGCGCTTCATCCCCCTGCGATCGCGCCGAGGACGATGAACGGCTCGTGGCCCGAGGCCACCTCCTCGGGGAGCTCGGCGTCCGGAGGTTCGTCCGAGAGGTCCTCCTCGCAGGCGAAGAAGCGGAGGAACGGGCGCCGTCGTGCCGTCGCGCGGTCCCGGATCGTTCCTCCGAGCACCGGGAACCTCGCCTCGAGGGCGTCGAGCACGCTGCGCTGGGTGACGCTGCCTGCCACCATGACCGACACCTCCCCTTCCACGCCCGCGAGGTCGCGCAGGTGCAGGGGCAGCACGACGCGCACGTCCTGCGCCTCGTGCGGCTCGGTCACGGCCCGGTCCGGGCCGGGGCCCCGACGCCTCGTCACGGCTTCGTCTCGATCGTGTCGATCACGGAAGGTCCTGCACCTCGACCGAGAGCACCGCGGGGAGGTGCTCGGCGATCGCCCTCCAGTGGTCGCCGCCGTCCGCCGACCCGTAGAGCTGGCCGCCGGTGGTGCCGAAGTAGACGCCACCAGGGTCCAGGTGGTCGACGTCCATTGCGTCGCGCAGCACGTCGACGTAGCAGTGCGCCTCGGGGAGCCCGCGAGCGAGCGGCTCCCACTCCCCGCCTCCGCACCGGCTTCGGTACACCCGGAGCCTGCCCTCTGGTGGGTAGTGCACCGAGTCGCTGGTGATCGGGACGACGTAGACGGTATCGGGCTCGTGCGCGTGGAGTGCGATGGGGAAGCCGAAATCGCTCGGGAGGTCCCCGCTGACTTCGATCCACGACTCGCCGGCGTCGTCGCTGCGCATCACGTCCCAGTGCTTCTGCATGAACAGCGTGGCCGGCCGTGCCGGATGCTGTGCGATCCGGTGGACGCAGTGGCCGACCTCGGCTTCCGGCTCCGCCAGGATGTCCGAGTGGAGCCCCTTGTTCTTCGGGCGCCACGTCTCGCCGCCGTCGTCCGAGCGGAAGACCCCCGCGGCCGAGATGGCGACGAACAGCCGTCGGCGGTCCGCAGGGTCCAGAAGGATCGTGTGAACCGCCATCCCGCCCGCACCGGGCTGCCAGCGCGAGCCGGTCTCGCTGCCACGCAGGCCCGGAAGCTCCTTCCAGCTTCCGCCCCCGTCGGTCGAGCAGAAGATGGCCGCGTCCTGGACGCCCGCGTAGACCGCGTCCGGGTCGTCCGCTGAGGGCTCGAAGTGCCACACGCGTGCGAACTCCCACGGGTGCGGGGTCCCGTCGAACCATTGATGGCTCCCGGCCTTCCCCTCGTAGGAGAAGGCGTTCCCCACCGCCCGCCAGCTCCTCCCGCCGTCGTCGGAGCGCTGCACCACCTGCCCGAACCAAGGGCTCGATTGCGATGCATAGATCCGGTCGGGGTCAGCGCGGGAGCCCTTCAGGTGGTAGATCTCCCATCCCGCGAAGTGCGGTCCCTCCGTCGACCAGTCGCGGCGCGAACCGTCGGACGTGAAGACGAACGCCCCCTTGCGGGTGCCGACCAGCAGTCGGACTCCGCTCATGTCCCCTCCCTTCCGGACGCCGCCGATCGATCAGCCGCGTCTGGGTGTGAGCGTAAGGCGACGACGCGCCGTCGTCATCTCCGATCTTGCGCAGATGGGCAGGCGAGCCAAGGCAGCGCGACGAGCACCGGGGTCGACCATTCCGGCAGGACGTCGAGGAGGAGGTCGCGCCTGAGCGTTCTCCCCGACGCACAGGAGCGGACCGGCTGCTCGAGGGTCCCGGCGACCGTCTGCGGAGGGACGAGCTGCACGTCGTAGGCGGCGGAGTGCGCCAGCGCCGACGCGGGCAGCCAGAAGGTCCCCCGGGGGACACGAGGCAGGAAGAACTCCCCTGGCCCGGCGAGGAGGGCGCCCGCCACCGGAGATCCACGCGCGGACCGGCGAGGGAAGAGGCCGACGTAGACCGAGGGCGAGGGCCCGAGGAGCTGGCTGGCTGCCTCGGTGAGCTCGATCCGACCACAGACCAGGTCCGCTGCCGGGCCGCCGCTGCCGGGCACGACCACCGGCCGAGGTGGTGAGCCGGCCAAGGTGTGGGGGAGCCGCCGGAACTCGGTCGGGCTCGTGCCGACCAACGCCGTGAAGCGCCAAGCGAACGTGCCGGGCGCGGTGAACCCCGACGCGTGGCAGACGTCGATCACGCGGTCGTCATGGTCGAGGAGCAGGCGCTTCGCAAGCTGGAACCGGTGCGCTGCGAGGAAGCGCCCAGGCGGCACGCCGACGCTCCGCTGGAAGCCCCGGGCCAGATGGAAAGGGCTGTAGCCGACGTGGTCGGCGACATCGGCGAGCCGGATCGGCTCGGCGGCGTGCTCGGCGAGGAAACGGGCCGCCCGGACCACCACGGCAGATTCCACGCCACTCCCCTCCACGAGAACCGCCGCGACCAGCGTACCGGCCGGGAGCGGAGAACGCAGGCCGCGACCGAGCGCTCGGTCGCGGCCGCCTGGGGGTCAGCGAAGGAGGACCGCGTCCCCCTGCGCGTCGACGGTGACGGTCGCCCCCTCGGGGTAGCGCCCGTCGAGCACCGCGACCGCCAGCGGGTCCTCCACCTCGCGCTGGATGACCCGCCGCAGGGGGCGGGCTCCGAAGCTCGGGTCGTACCCCTTGGCTGCGAGCACCTTCTCCGCCTCCGGCGTCACGACCAGCGACAGGCGTCGCTCGGCCAGCCTGGTCCGCAGCCTGCCGAGCTGGATGCCCACGATGACGGCGAGGTCCGCCTCGGTGAGCGGACGGAAGCGCACGACCTCGTCCACGCGGTTCATGAACTCCGGCTTGAAGAACGCGTACGGATCGCCCGGGAGGTTGGACGTCATGATCAGCACCGTGTTCGTGAAGTCGACGGTGCGTCCCTGCCCGTCGGTGAGGCGACCGTCTTCGAGCACCTGCAGCAGGATGTTGAAGACGTCGGGATGCGCCTTCTCGATCTCGTCGAGCAGCACGACCGCGTAGGGCCGGCGGCGGACCGCCTCGGTGAGCTGACCTCCCTCCTCGTAGCCGACGTACCCGGGCGGTGCGCCGACGAGCCTGGACACGGTGTGCTTCTCCATGTACTCGCTCATGTCGATGCGCACCATCGCCCGCTCGTCGTCGAAGAGGAACTCGGCGAGCGCTCGCGCGAGCTCGGTCTTGCCCACGCCCGTCGGCCCGAGGAAGAGGAAGGACCCGATCGGCCGGCCCGGGTCCGACAGCCCTGCCCGGCTCCGGCGGATCGCGTTCGCCACGGCGGTCACGGCCTCGTCCTGGCCGACGACACGCCGGTGCAGCGCGTCCTCCATGCGCACGAGCTTCTGCACCTCGCCCTCGAGCAGACGGGTGACGGGGATGCCGGTCCAGCGGCTCACGACCTCGGCGACGTCCTCGGCGTCGACCTCCTCCTTCAGGAACCGCTGGTGCTCCTGGAGCTTGACCAGCTCCTCGGTCGCCTCGTCGATCCGCCGCTCCAAAGAGGGCAGCTCGCCGTAGCGCACGGCCGAGGCGCCCGCGAGGTCCCCGTCGCGCTCCATCCGCTCCGCTGCGGCGCGGCGCTCCTCCAGCTCCCCCTTGAGCGACCTGATCGTGCCGATCGCCCGTTTCTCCGCCTGCCAGTGCGCGGTCATCGCGTCCGCCTGCTCGCGCAGCTCGGCGAGCTCCTGGTCGAGGCGCGTGAGCCGTTCCGCCGATGCCTCGTCGGTCTCCTTCTCGAGCGCGACCTTCTCGATCTCGAGCTGGCGGATGCGCCGGGTCACGACGTCGAGCTCGGTGGGCATCGAGTCGATCTCGATCCTCAGGCGGCTGGCCGCCTCGTCCACGAGGTCGATCGCCTTGTCGGGCAGGAAGCGCCCGGTGATGTAGCGGTCGGAGAGCACCGCGGCGGCAACCAGTGCCGCGTCCTGGATCCGCACGCCGTGGTGCACCTCGTAGCGCTCCTTCAGACCTCGAAGGATCGCGACCGTGTCCGCGACGGAGGGCTGTCCGACGAAGATCTGCTGGAACCGCCGCTCGAGCGCAGCGTCCTTCTCGATGTACTTGCGGTACTCGTCGAGCGTCGTCGCTCCGATGAGCCGCAGCTCGCCACGTGCGAGGAGCGGCTTGATCATGTTGCCGGCGTCCATCGCGCCTTCCGCAGCACCCGCGCCCACGATCGTGTGGAGCTCGTCGACGAACGTGATCACCTCGCCCTCTGCGTCGGTGATCTCCTTCAGCACCGCTTTCAGGCGCTCCTCGAACTCACCGCGGTACTTGGCCCCGGCGACCATCGAGCCGAGGTCGAGCGCGACGACGCGCTTGTTCTTCAGCCCCTCGGGCACGTCGCCGGCGGTGATGCGGTTCGCCAGCCCCTCGACGATCGCCGTCTTGCCCACGCCGGGCTCTCCGATGAGCACCGGGTTGTTCTTCGTCCGGCGCGAGAGCACCTGGATCACCCGGCGGATCTCCTCGTCCCGCCCGATGACCGGGTCGAGCTTGCCCTGGCGCGACAGCTCGGTCAGGTCCCGCCCATAGCGCTCGAGCGCCTGGAAGGTCTCCTCGGGCGTCGGGGAGGTCACCCGGTGGCTGCCCCGCACCTCGCGCAGCGCGGTGAGGAGCTGGTCGCGGGTGACCCCGAGCGCGTCTGCCCACGCGAGGAGCAGGTGCTCGACGGAGACGTAGTCGTCGCCCATGTCCCGGCGGAGCCCGTCGGCCTGCTCGAGGCCCTCGCGCGTCGCCCGCGCCAGGGAAGGCTCCGACCCGCCCACGGCACGAGGCAACTTGGCCAGCCTCTCGCCGATGCGGCGAGCCACCACGCTTGGATCCGCGCCCAACCGGGCGAGGATCGGGCGGGCGATGCTCTCGGGATCCGCGAGCACCGCGGCGAGGAGGTGATCGGGGGTCACCTCGGCGTGATGAGCCGCGGCGGCCTGCTGCGTCGCAGCGCTGAAGGCTTCCCGGGTCTTCACGGTCCAACGTTCTGGGTCGATCGTCATCGAGCTCCCTCTGGGTATGTCTTTCCTCTCGGTCGGTTCGTCACAGCCCGGGCTTGCCCGCAGGCCGGTAGGGGACCGGCGACGCGTCGAAAGGGACCAGGTCTCGCCGGTAGTGGCGATGGACCCGCTCGATCGCGTCCAACGCGTCGGCTCTCGCCCGGTCGAGCTCGGCGCGCAGCCTGGCGACCTCGCTCTCGAGCTCGAGCACGCGACGCACCCCTTCGAGGTTCAGCCCGGCAGCGGTCAGATCCTGGATGTGGCGGAGCCGCGCGAGGTCGCGCTCGGAGAAGCGTCGCGAACCGCCCCTCGTACGCGAAGGATCCAGCAGCCCCTTGCGCTCGTAGACGCGAAGCGTCTGGGGATGGACCCCGGCGAGCTCGGCGGCGACCGAGATCACGTACACCGGCGCGGTTGTCCGGCTCGCAGCCCCGCCGTCGAGGCCTGCCCGACCACCACCGTTACGGATGCTCCTGGCTCTCGGCATCGTCATGCCTCCACCCGCTCGCGCGGCGCGGGCTCGAGCGTCGCCGCGAGCTGCTCGAGCGCCGCCCGCTGCTCGTCGTTCAGCGACTTGGGCACCACGACATCGACCCGCACGAGCAGGTCGCCTGCCGCCGCAGCGTTCTTGCCGCTCCCCGCCGGAACCCCGCGTCCTTTCACTCGCAGGTGCGTGCCCGGAGCCGTCCCGGGCGGGACGCGAACGCTCACGGGACCGTCGAGGGTCGGGACCGTGACGGTCGTGCCGAGCGCCGCTTCCGGAAAGGTGACCGGCACCGACACGGTCAGGTTCCGTCCGCGACGACCGAACCTCCGGTCGGTGCCCACACGGACCACCACGTACAGATCGCCGGGGGGAGCGCTGCCCTGCCCAGGGGCTCCGCGGCCCTTCACCCGGATCCGCTGGCCGTCCTCGACGCCCGCCGGGATGCGCACCTTCACGACCCGGTTCCTGCGCTCGATCCCAGAGCCGTGGCACGTCGGGCACGGCGTGTCCACCACCGTGCCGCGACCGTTGCAGGTCGGGCAGATCGTCCGCAGCGAGAAGAGGCCTTGGTTGTCGTCGAGCGTCCCCTTGCCGTGGCAACGCGGGCAGGTGTGCGTCGAGGTCCCGGGTGCCGCGCCGGTGCCGTTGCAGGTGTGGCAGCGCACCTCCTCGGGGACGTTGACCGACGCCGTGACGCCGTGGACCGCGTCGGCGAAGGAGAGGTGCAGCTCGGTCTCCACGTCCGCGCCGCGCTGCGGCCCGCGGGCGCGTCGCCTCGACGAGCGTCCTCCGAAGATCCCCCCGAAGAGGTCACCGAGGTCGCCGAGGTCCTCGACCCTGAAGGTGGTGCCTCCAGGCGAGCCGAACCCACCGCCGAGCCCGCCCGCCATGGGACCGAGACGCCGCACTTCGTCGTACTCCTTGCGACGAGCGGCGTCGCCGAGCACGTCGTAGGCGGCGCTGATCTCCTTGAAGCGCTCCTCGCTCCCGGGGTTCGCGTCAGGGTGGTACTGCTTGGCGAGCTTGCGGTAGGCGCGCGTGATCTCCTTGTCGGTCGCCGACGACGGCACGCCGAGCACCTGGTAGTAGTCCTTCTCGAACCACTCTCGCTGCGCGGGCACGGCTCAACCCCGGACGCGGACCATCGCGGGGCGTAGCACCTGGCCGCGCCAGCGGTAGCCCGCACGCAGGACCTCGTCCACCGCCACCGTCTGCGGGGCGGCGCCCTCGGGGGCGCCCTCGTCACCGATGCCGCCACTCGCAGCGGCAGCCGCCTCGTCACCGACGCCGCCACTCGCAGCGGCAGCCGCCTCGTCACCGACGCCGCCCCCAGCAGGGCCGGGAGCGTGCGCGACCGCGTCGTGGACGGTCGGGTCGAAGGGCACGTCGACTGCGTCGACCCGTTCGAGGCCTTCCTTGGCGAGGACGTCGAGCAGCTGCTGGCGCGCCTGGCCGATCGCCCGGGCCTCCTCGGACAGGGGCCCGCTCTGCCGGTCGGGCGCGCCGGCGGCACCGGCGTCGTCGGCGCGCGCGGCACCGCCTCGGGGACCGAGGTGGGCCCAGGCGAGATCCAGGTTGTCGAGCACCGGCAGCAGCTTCGTGACCAGGTTCGCCTCGGCACGAGCCCCCTGCTCCTGCTGGAGGCGAGCCACCCGCTTGCGGTAGTTGTCGAAGTCGGCCATGAGCCGCTGGAGCGACTCCAGGTACTCGTCGCGCTGGGCGGTCAGCGCTGCGACGTCCGTCAGGATCGCAGCCTCCTCCGCGCCTTGCCCACCAGCACCTTCCGCCACGGGCCGCGCAGCCGCACCCCCGCGCTCTGTGGACGCGACGTCGCTCGCAGGAGCCTCGCCCGGCGCTTCTGCAACGGCCGAACCGGCACCCTCCACACCGGCGGCACCGGCCGGAGCGTCGTCGCCGGCTTCCTCGACGCCAGCGTCGTCGTCGGCCCAGCGCGCCGCAGCATGATCAGCCCGGCCGCTCATTGCTCGTCGACGATCTCGGCGTCGACGACCTCGCCCTCGGCGGGCTCGTCGGACGACCCGGCGCCGCCCGACGTCGCGCCACCGCCCGGCCCGCCCGCAGTACCGGCGGTCGCCGACGCGCTCTGCGACGCCTGCTCGTAGAGCCGCTGCGAGAAGCTCTGGCTCGCGGTCATGAGACGCTCGGTCGCGCTCTTGATGGCCTCGACGTCGGTGCCCGCCAGCGCGTCCTTCAGGCGGGCGAGCGCGCTCGACACATCCTCCTTCTCGGAGCCCTGGAACTTGTCGCCCTGCTCACGCAGGAGCTTCTCGGTCTGGTACACGAGGGTGTCCGCGGTGTTCCGCACCTCGGCCTCCTCGCGCCTGCGCCGGTCGTCCTCGGCGTGCGCCTCGGCGTCGCGGATCATCCGCTCGATGTCCTCCTTGGCGAGCGCGGACTGCCCGGTGATCGTCATCGATTGCTGCTTGCCGGTGGCGCGGTCCTGCGCGGACACGTGGACGATCCCGTTCGCGTCGATGTCGAAGGTGACCTCGATCTGGGGGATGCCCCGCGGAGCCGGGGGAAGGTCGACGAGCTGGAACTTGCCCAGCGTCTTGTTGTACATCGCCATCTCGCGCTCGCCCTGGAGCACGTGGATCTCGACCGACGGCTGGTTGTCCTCTGCGGTCGTGAACACCTCGGACCGCTTGGTCGGGATCGTCGTGTTGCGCTCGATGAGCCGGTGCATCACGCCGCCCTTGGTCTCGATGCCGAGGCTGAGGGGCGTGACGTCGAGGAGCAGGACGTCCTTCACCTCGCCCTTGAGCACGCCCGCCTGGACCGCCGCCCCGACCGCGACGACCTCGTCGGGGTTCACGCCCTTGTGGGGCTCCTTGCCGGTCAGGTCGAGCACGAGGCTCTGGACCGCCGGCATGCGGGTCGCGCCCCCGACGAGGACGACGTGGTCGATGTCGGAGGTCTTCAGGCCCGCGTCCTTGATGGCCGCCTCGAACGGCCCTCGGCACTGCTCCACGAGGTCGTGGGTCAGCTCGTTGAACTTCGCCCTCGTCAGCTTCACGTCCAGGTGCTTGGGCCCCTCGGAGGTGGCGGTGATGAAGGGCAGGTTGATCTGGGTCTCCTGCACCGAGGACAGCTCGATCTTGGCCTTCTCGGCGGCCTCCTTCAGGCGCTGAAGGGCCATCTTGTCGGTCGAGAGGTCCACGCCTTCGGTGTCCTTGAAGGTCTTCACCAGCCAGTCGATGACCTTCTGGTCCCAGTCGTCGCCGCCGAGGTGGGTGTTGCCCGAGGTGGACTTGACCTCGAAGACGCCCTCGCCGATCTCGAGGATCGACACGTCGAAGGTGCCGCCGCCGAGGTCGAAGACGAGGACCGTCTGGTCCTTCTCCTCCTTGTCCAGCCCGTAGGCGAGGGCCGCCGCGGTCGGCTCGTTGATGATGCGGAGCACCTCGAGCCCGGCGATCTGCCCGGCCTCCTTCGTGGCCGTGCGCTGCGCGTCGTCGAAGTACGCGGGGACGGTGATGACCGCCTGGTTCACGCTGTCACCCAGGTACGCCTCGGCGTCACGCTTCAGCTTGCCCAGGATCCGGGCGGAGATCTCCTGGGCGGTGTACGCCTTCCCGTCGATTGTGATCGTCCACTTGGTGCCCATGTGGCGCTTCACCGAGCGGATGGTGCGATCGGGGTTCGTGATCGCCTGACGCTTCGCGACCTCGCCGACCAGCACCTCGCCGGTCTTGGAGAACCCGACGACCGACGGGGTCGTCCGTGACCCCTCGGCGTTGGGGATCACGACCGGCTCACCCGCCTCCAGCACGCTCACCACGGAGTTCGTGGTGCCGAGGTCGATTCCGACCGCCTTGGCCATGGCACACCCTGCCTCTCTCGCGCCGACCGCGCGCCCAGTTGCCCAGCTGCTCACTCTTGCGGGAGTCAGTATAGCGAAGTTGAGTCCATTCAATACACCTTTTTTGAAGGCTGCGATTGGAGCCCCCGATCCTGCGCGGCAGCCCCCGAACGCCCCCCCACAGCGAGGGTACGCTCGAGGAGTGCTCGACTTGGTGCTCCTTCGCCACGGCGAGTCCCTGTGGAACGCCGACAACCTCTTCACCGGCTGGACCGACGTCGACCTCAGCCCCGCCGGCGAGGACGAGGCCCTCCGCGCCGGCGAGCTGCTCGCCGCCGAGGAGTCCCTGGACCTGCGCATCGTGCACACCTCGGTCCTCACCAGGGCGATCCGGACCGCCAACCTCACCCTCGACGCCGCCGGTCGTTCCTGGCTGCCGGTCCGGCGCCACTGGCGGCTGAACGAGCGCCACTACGGGGACCTCCAGGGGCTGAACAAGAAGGAGACGGCCGAGCGGTTCGGGCTCGAGCAGGTCACGCAGTGGCGCCGGAGCTACGACGTGCCGCCGCCACCGCTCCCCCCCGGCGACCCCCGCCACCCCGCCGGCGACCCTCGCTACCGCGACGTGCCCGCCCACGTGCTGCCGTCCACCGAGTGCCTCGCGGACGTGGTCGTCCGGGCGCTTCCCTACTGGGACGACGTGATCGTGCCGGACCTCTACGCCGCGGGGGCGAGGGGGGGGGCCGTGCTCGTGGTCGCCCACGGCAACAGCATTCGCGCGTTGCGCAAGCACCTCGACGGCATCGCCGACGCGGACATCCCGAAGCTCGAGATCCCCACGGGGATCCCCTTCAGGTACC
>JAJYXS010000222.1 GCA_021801615.1 Actinomycetes bacterium | reverse complement strand
CTTGCCCCACGCGCCGTCTCCGACGTGCACGGTCACGGGGATGTCCAACTCCGAGGCCAGCTCGAAGTCCGCGAGGGTGACGGACGGCGTGGCGAACTGCGGGCCCCTTGGGGCGAGCGCCAGGGTCACCTTCGAGCTCCCGGACGAGAACCACCGCTCTGCGATGCGAAAAACGTCACGCGATTGGGGCACGTCGCTGATCGGAAGCCACTCGTCGTTGCTGTTGCCGAATCCCCAGACCGACCGGATCCCGGAGTCGAAGACTCCCTGTATCGCCGCGTCCGCGTGCTCCGGCGTGTTGTTGTTGTGCGACCAGTCCACGAGCGTGGTGATCCCGGCGTCGAGGGCGTCGAGCATCGCGATGAGGTTCGCGGCGTACATGTCCTCGGGTTCGTACAGCTTGCCGAGGACGCCGCGCACACCCGAGAAGTACTGCGGGAGGGTCCAATCGGTCGACACGTGCCGGATCAACGATTGCCAGCTGTGCCTGTGGGTGTCGACGAAGCCAGGCAGGACGATTCGATCCGTACCGTCGATCTCCGCTGCATCGACCGCTCCCAGGTCGGGCCCGACCGCGGCGATGGTCGATCCCTCGATGAGGACGTCCCCGCTCTCGAAGTCGCCGATCGCAGGGTCCTGGCTGAGCACGCGGGCGCCGCGGACGACCCAACGGGACGGGCGCGAGGCCTCCGCCGGTGCGGTCACTGGACGGTCGTGTGCTCTGGGCGGACGCGGACGATCACGCGGTGGTCGCCGGGCTGGTGCCACGGGTAGTGGTCCTCGCCCAGGTACTTCTTGGCCATCGAGTCGATGAACGTGTTGTCGGGGTCTTCGTCGATGCGGTCGACGACGCCGCGGATCTCGATGTAGCGGTACGGGTTGTCGGGGTCGGTGATCGAAAGAGCGATGTGGGGGTTCTTCTTCAGGTTCTGGTACTTCTGGCGACCGGTCGTCTGGCTGAACGACAGCTCGTGGCCGTCCCATGCGTACCAGACCGGGGAGCTGTGCGGCTCCTGGCTCGGGCCGATGGTCGCCACGTGCGCGAAGCCCTTCTTCTGGAGGATGTCGGCGTGGCTCTCGGGGATGACGGGGCTGGTGGTGTCGGGCATCGAAGGCCTCCTCGGTTGTCGTTGCTCGTCGTAGCCTGGTGCGGCAGATGTACTGTACGACTGAACGTCGCAGCATAGGCGGGGGACGTCGCTGGTTCCACTGGAGGGCCTCCCGGGTGCACGTGCAAGGTCGGGACCCGCGCCGGTCAGCGGCGCGGCCGAGGAAACGGAGGAGACATGGAGCTCGATTTCACCGGCAAGACGGCCGTCGTCACCGGAGCGAGCTCGGGGATCGGCGCCGCGTGCGCGCGCCTGCTGGCTGGGGCCGGCGCGTCGGTCGTGCTCGCAGGGAGGCACAGGGATCGCCTGGAGCGTGTGCAGTCGGAGATCGAGGCAGCAGGCGGGCTGGCGCGGGCTGCGATCGGAGACTTGACCGACGACGGGACCCCGGCGCTGGTCGTCGGCGCCGCGATCGGCGTACCCGGCGGGTCCGGCGCCATCGACGCGGTGGTGCACTGTGCCGGCCTTCTCGAGAAGGGCATGGTGCGGGATGCCGACGTCGACAGCATCGATCGCATGTGGCAGGTCAACGCCCGCGCGCCGATGCTGCTGACCAAGGCGACGATCCCCCACCTCGCGCCCGGCTCCTCGATCGTGTTCGTCTCCTCGACCGTCGCGCACGTGGGGTTCCCCGCGTACGCACCGTACTCCGCGGCCAAAGGCGCGATCGAGGCGTTCGCGCGTGCGCTCGCCGTGGAGCTTGCCCCGGCGACCCGGGTGAACGTGGTCGCACCCGGCTTCGCGGAGACCCCCATGCTCACCGACCAGTACCCCGAGAACCCGGCCATGGAGGAATGGATCGTCTCGCGGACGCCGCTCGGCTTCGTCGGTTCCGCCGAGGACATCGCCGGCATGATCACGGCGCTCGCGTGCGGCACGACCGGTCGTTACGTCACCGGTTCGACGCTGGTCTGTGATGGAGGCTGGGTAGCGGCGGGGTAGCGGCTCTGTGGACCCGCGCGCGGCCCCTCCCTCCGGGTCGCACGAGTGTTCAGTCATGCTGCCCCAGTGGTAAGTGGCCGTTGACACTACATGTCGGTTTGACTACGCTCTTGTTGTGGACGCCTGTGGGGGGACGAGGTACGTCGTCGTCGCATCCGCATTCGAGTGACTGTCTGGGGACGTCATGAGTCTCGAGTCGGCGAGGCTGCGCCGCTTGGAGCCCAGAGCAGCGACCAAGAGCTCGCGCTTGGCGTACGCCCCGGGCGGACTCGACGTGGCGTGGCCCTGCGGCTTTGGCGTTTCCCCGTGCTCCGCAGCCCGTTCTTCCCGATCTGGCCTGCCACCGTTGCACTGTTCGCGCTGAGCCCCCTCATCGCGACGGGCAGCCTTGGAGGGGCGGTGGTGACGTCGACGCTGCCGTTCGCTGCCGTGCTTGCGATCGCTGCAATCGGGCAGACGCTCGTCATCCAGC
>JAJYXS010000134.1 GCA_021801615.1 Actinomycetes bacterium | reverse complement strand
TCCGGGCCGCGCTCGTCGAGCGCCAGCGGGCGTGGGCGGCTGCGCACGGAGGCGGCGTGGTCGAAGGACGTGACATCGGGACGGTGGTCTTCCCCGACGCGGACCTGAAGGTCTACCTGACCGCGAGCCCCGACGAGCGGGCCCGACGCCGGCGGGAAGAGGGAGCCGGCGGTGTCGCGCGCCGGGACGAGCTCGACACCACGCGTGCTGCCTCCCCGCTCACGCTGGCAGACGATGCGAGGCTCGTCGACACCACCGGGCGTAGCGTCGAGGACGTGGTCGAGGAGATCATGTCGTGGCTGAGGTGAGGGACGGGGCGGTCCAGGGCACCGCTCGCGCGCCGGCCACGCCCGGCGTCGGCGCGAGCGAGCCTGCCCCCGCGAGCGAGCCTGCCGGCGCGAGCGAGCCTGCCGGCGCGAGCGAGCCTGCCGTCACGAGCGAGCCTGCCGTCACGAGCGAGCCTGCCGTCGCCGTCCCCCAGCGGCGCACGGGCACGCAGGCCCGAGTGCCGTTCCGGCTGGAGACGCGCCGCACGCTCTGGTACGTCTTCGCCCGGGTCGTCCTGGCGGTGGCCGTCGCCGCGTGGCTCCGCCCGAAGGTGACCGGCCGCAGGCACATCCCCCGCAGGGGCCCGGCGATCCTCGCGCCGGTCCACCGCTCCTTCGCCGACTTCTCGTTCACCGGGCTGCTCACGACGCGCAAGATCTTCTTCATGACGAAGGACGAGCTGTGGAAGAGCCGTCTGCTCGGCAGGATCGTGTTCTCTCTCGGGGGGTTCCCCGTGCACCGCGAGGCGGCGGACCGCGACGCGCTGCGGCGCGCCCAGGAGGTCCTCGAGCGCGGCCAGCTCCTCGTCGTCTTCCCCGAGGGCACGCGCCGCGAAGGTCCGACCATCGGCCCCCTCCTCGAAGGGGCGGCTTTCCTCGCCGCGCGCACCGGCGCACCCATCATCCCGATCGGGATCGGCGGTTCGGACGTCGCGATGCCGAAGGGCCGACGCATCCCGAAGCCGGTGCGGACCCGGGTGGTGGTGGGGGAGCCCCTCGCCCCGCCAGCGCGCACCGAGACCGGCCGCGTGCCGCGAAGCCACATCCACGGGACGACCGAGGCGCTGCGCGAGGCGATCCAGTCCGTCTACGACGAGGCACGCCGGGATGTGATGGCCATGTGATGGCCATGTGATGGTCGTGTGATGGTCATGTCGTCGTCGCGCTGCGGGCCGGCTCGCGAGCTCCAGTCGCGGTCCCGAGGTGGCCGTCCCGAGTAGGCCGTCCCGAGGTGGCCGCCCTGAGGTGGCCGTCCCGAGTTGACCGCCGGGGTGCGCGACGAGAAACTGTCGGGCAGTGGGCCGGTCCGAGGGCTGGCCGAGGCGGAGACGGGCGGGTCCCGGCTCGAGGAGGGATCATCATGCAACTGGTGCAGAAGCTGGAGGTCGGCGCGGCGGCAGTCATAGGGCTGGCCCCCCTCACGCTCGGGGTGATGGGCGTCACCGCCCCCGCCGCGCTGGCCGGGGCGACCCCGTTGTCGACGTGCGTCCCTGCGGGTACGACGGGTCTCACGGCGAGCATCGTCGCGACCTCGGGGCAGCGCATCGAGGGGAGCGTCGATGCCACGGGCTGTGACGTGGGGATCTACGTCGGCCCGGGCGTCGAGCACGTCGTGATCGACGGCGCGACGGTCACCGGCGCGAACGACCACGGCATCTTCGTACAGGACACGTCGCACGTGACGATCGAGGACAGCACCGTCACCGGCAACGGTGTCGCCCCGACGGAGGGGATCGCGGAGAACAAGGCGGTGGAGCTTGTCGGGACGACCGACTCGGTCGTCCGCGACAACACCGTCACAGGCAACCTCGCGGACGGCGGGATCGGGATCGCCGACGACGGGCCGATGGACCCGGGTGCCCCGACACCGGGACCGTCGACGCCGATGGCCTCCACGAACGACGTCGTGATGGGCAACACCGTGAGCGGGAACTACAAGGGGTGCGGGATCGTCCTCGCCGCCTACGACCCGGGCGGGGGCATCTTCGACGACGTCGTGCTCGGGAACACCGTGACCGGGATCGCCGGAGCATTCACGAGCCATGGCCCGGTCGTGGGCGGGATCGTGGTCGCAGCCGACACCCCGACAACGACGGTCTCGGACAACACGGTCGTGCGCAACACGGTCACGGACTCGTTCATCCCCGGGATCGTCCTGCACAGCAACGCCCCGGGTGACCTGGTCTCGGGCAACTCGATCGTCGCCAACACGCTCGACGGCGACGGCTGGGGCAAGATCGACGGTCCCCCCAAGATGGTCGGGATCCTCGTCGTCGCGGTGACATCGAAGGCGTCGCTCACGGACACCACGGTCGCGGCGAACCGGATCACAGACGAGGACTACGGGATCTTCGTGACAGGTGCCACCGGGACCCACGTCGGCGGTCTGCCGCTCGACCACGCCACGACACCGGTCGTCGGGCTTCCGTAGGCCTCCGTAGACCACGGCGACCCGCTCGGCCTCCGTGGCCCCGTGACCACTGACCCCGCGGCTTCCGTGGGCTTCCGTGACCACTGACCCCGCGGCTTTCGTGGGCTTTAGTGACCACTGACCCCGCGGCTTCCGTGACCACGGTGACCCCGGCGGCCACCGTGGTCACGTCGCTCACCCCCGCGCGCTGAACCCCCGCCCGCGGGCGAGCCCGATCCCGAGCCCGCCGCCGAATGCGCGCTCCCTGCGCCAGGTCCTCAGGATCACCGAGGCGTACCGGAAGCCGTAGAGGAGGTTGCTGCCCTTCTTCGATTGCCCTGAGGTGCGCTCGTGCCAGACCGTGGGGCGCTCGGTCACCCGCCAGCCCCGGCTCATCGCGGTGATCAGCAGCTCTGCGGTCTGGTACTGGTCCTGCTCGAGGCGGGGGGCGACGTCGGACAGCATGCTCGCCCGCAACGCGCGATAGCCGTTCGAGGTGTCCGTGAGCTTCGAGCCCATGAGCAGGTTCATGAGCCAGGAGAACCACCGCACGCCGAGCTTGCGGTAGCCGTCGGCGGTCTCGTCCACCCCGAGCCGCCGGGACGCGACGACGAAGTCCGCCTCGTCGTCGACGAGCGGCTGGAGCATGGTCTCCATCTCCGCAGGGTCGTTCTGCCCATCGGCGTCGAGGGTGACCACGTAGCGCGCCCCGCCCCGCACGCACAGGTCGTAGCCGACGCGCAGGGCGACCCCGTGGCCGAGGTTCGTCGGGAAGACGAAGGTGACCGCGCCCGCCTTCAGCGCAACCTCGTCGGTCGCGTCGTCGCCGCCGTCGACGACGACGAGCGGGGTGACCGCGAGACCGCAGGCCTTCTCGGGGATGCGGGCGAGCACCGCGCCGAGGTTGTCCTCCTCCTCGTACGCGCAGATCAGCGCGACGACAGGGGTGAAGGCGAGGTCGGGGTACCGCGCATCGAAGTCTCGGCGCCCCGTCTCGATCGCCAGGCGCTGCAGCGCGAGGAGGCGAGTGCGGCGGCCGTCGGAGACGCTGGACATGTCGGGCTCCTCCTGCTCCCTCTTGTTTCCTCTGTTCTGTAGTTCTCCGCAGCTCTCCCCGGCTCCGCCGGATGCCTGCGGGGTCCGCATGATCCCGTCGGCCCTCCGGGCGTCGCCCGGCCGACTGCGGCCCCGGCCCGGCTCCCCGGCTCGGCCCCCGCTCGGGTCCCGCGCTCAGGTCCTCGGCTCAGGCGGCCGGGAGCGCGTCGGCCGCCAAGAGGAGCTCTGCGGCCGAGGTGCCGCGGTCCTCGCCGATCGGGTCGACGACCGAGGTCGCCGGTGCCGCGGTCGTGACCGCGAGCGCGGTCGCGACCGCCCGGAGGAGCTCGCGCAGCTCGGGGGGCGGGGGGAAGTACTCGTCCTCGGTGGTGACCGAGCTCACGACCGTGCCTGTGGTCGGCGCGAGGCGCGCGACAACGGCCTCGACGACCGCCTCGGGCGCGGACGCTCCTGCCGTCACCCCGACGGTGCCCGAGAGGTCCTCCGGGAGCTCGTCCGGCGAGTTCACGCGCACGACCCGGCGGCAACCCGAGGCCTTGGCGACCTTCTCCAAGGCGACGGTGTTGGAGGAGTTCTCCGAGCCGATCACGACGATCGAGTCCGCGTCGGAGGCGATCGCCTTCAAGGCTGCCTGGCGGTTCGTCGTGGCGAAGCACAGGTCGCTTCGGCTCGGTAGCCACAGGTCGGGGAACCGCCGCTTCGCCTCCTCCATCAGCCCCTGCCACTCGTCCTGGCTGAGCGTGGTCTGCGCGAGCAGCGCGACCGGCGCGCCGTCGAGGTCGCCGAGCCGCTCGAGGTCCTCTTCGGTCTCGACGAGACGCACCGCATCTGGCGCCACGGCCATCGTGCCGATCGCCTCCTCGTGGCCGGAATGGCCCACGTAGAGCACCGTGTAACCCTTGCGGCTGCGGACCTTCACCTCGTGGTGCACCTTGGTCACGAGCGGGCACACCGCGTCCACGACGACCCCGCCACGCCGCCGGGCCTCCTCGACGACCTCGGGGGCGGTCCCGTGCGCGCTCAGCATGAGCGGAGACCCCGGCGGCACCTCCGCCACGTCGTCGACGAAGACGACCCCTTGGGTCCGGAACTGGTCGACCACGAGCCGGTTGTGGACGATCTCGTGGTAGCAGTACACCGGTGGCTCGAAGACCCGGACCATCCAGGCCAGCGCCTTGATCGCCTTCTCCACGCCCGCGCAGAAGCCCCGCGGCTCTGCCAGGATCACGCGCTCGACGGGCATGGCGCCAGGTTATCGGCCGGGACGGGGCCTCGGAATGCCGAGCTGCCGCCGCTCGGGCTCTGCGCGGCGGCGAGCATCGGCGCGGCCGACAACCCAGCACCGACCGGTTTTCCCCGTCCCCACGGTCGCCGGGCAGGTGGACGGGAGCCTCCTCGCGCCCTGGGACGTGGTGGCGTCCGCGGGGCAGGTCCGCCGGCTCCGCCCCCCGGCAACCGCTGCCCCTACACCGACGACGACGGTATCCGGCGCAGGCACGGCTTCACCCTCGCCTCGGTCACGACCTGGAGCTCCGATGCTGTTCGCCAGACGTTCGAGCGACATTGTGCGAGACATCGACCTGTCGAGTTACACGGTTGCAGGGAGCTGGGCGTCGCCGCGCATGCCCTCGGCGCGAATGGCATCGACTCGCCCTTCGCGCCACGTCGACAAGCTCCGGCGCAGCGTCGCCCGACGACCGGGGACCAGGCGTCGAGGACGGCCTTCTGGACATTCCGTAGCTACCCGTAGCTACCCATACCTGCCCGTAGCTACCCGTAGCCCTCTGCTTCGTTGGGGAGCGCGCCGAAGAGCGGGGCAGGGTCGGTGATGCTGGAGATCGCCCCGTCTCGGGCAAGCTTCTCGAAGTCGAGCCGCCGCCGGTGCAGCTCCGGCGGCGAGTGCAGGCGGGACGTGAAGACCAGGGACGGTTGGGGGGTTAGATATCAGTGCGACGTGGGATGAAGCCGGAAGTCGTCCACCTGGCTGATGGGCAGCCCGGTCACGGTGGAGAGGAGCCGGCCGGCCAGGTAGAGGGCTTCTCGCAGCTCCAAGTCGGAGAGCGGACGGGATGCTGCGGCGACTTGGTGGACCTCGGTCAGCTCTTCCGCGAAGAGAGACGCCCAGCGGCTGACACGCTGGTTTGGTGGATCCACGACGCCGTGGTTGGAGCCAGGGAACGCGGAGCGTTCGTGGCTCGTCCAAGCGTTTGCAGGCCGGCGGGCGAGCGCCTGGACGGCTTGGAGCGTCCGGTCGCGTTCGTCGAGGCGACGCCTAGCCGCGGCGCGTTCGCTCTGGTCCTGAAAGGGCTGGGCTAGCTCAGGCGGCAGGAGCGGCATAGAACTTCTCCTCCTGGGAGTCGTAGCGACCGATGTAGCCGGCGAGACGGATTGCCGTCATCGGATCAGGCACGACGGTCGGGTCAAGGCTCTGTTCGGTGAGGCTGTCGAGCATCAGGCTCAGTTCGATGGTCTCGCCGTCGCCGAAGCGGACCAGCAACGAGAGCGAGCCATCCATCCCGTCGATGTAGCGGGTGAGCGTCGAGAGCAGGAGGTCGCCCTGGTGCTCGATGCGGGACACTTCTCCTTGGGCGACACCGAGCTGCTCGGCGACGGCGACCTGGGTGAGGGCGCGGGCACGCCGCAGCGCGGACAGCGCCTCTCCGTAGGCCGCGCGTCGCCGCTCGGCTCGGCTTGCCGCGGCTACTCGTGCCGCTTGGTAGCTGAGCCGGTCGCTGCGATCATGGTCGTTGGGGTCGTAGCTGTCCCAGCCTTCGGGAAGATCACTCATCACGGCTCCTTGGAAATGGTTCGCGAGCGCGCGAGCGCCGCAAGGTAGGCGTCGAAGCGATCGTCGGCGATCGGCACGTTCTCGTCGTACCAGTGGTTCCCGATGCCCGCCTTGTTCCCCGCCAGCAACAGGGCGGGGACATCGTTCGGTCCGAACCCGACGAGAACCCGGTAGAGGTGCGCGTTGTCGATATCGACTCGGACTTCGCTCATGTCCGGGAAGTGCCGCGAGATCTGGATGCGGTGGCGCACGTCGGGCAGTGACGCCGCCCGCCCGTGCTCTTGGAGGTAGTCGAGCGATTCGTCCACTTCGCCTCGGGTCGTGTCGTCCAGGTTCTGGAGCCAGCCCGCCACCTGAGGGTGCCGGGGCAGGCTCATCGCCTCAGTATAGACTCTGAGCGATATGGAGTGAAGTCCATGTAGTGCATGGGCCGGCAAGCTGCCGATCGCTCGTGGCACTGGCTACCCGGACCAGCCGCAAGCGCAGAGGCGCGAGCCCATAGACGCGAGAGCTGGACCTCGAGGTCACCCATGCCGACGACCTGCACGACCTCCTGGCGGTGGCGACGGCGGCCGGGGCTGCTCGGGACGAAGCCCGTCTGCGGGAAGCCGTCGAGACGGCACGGGCGCAAGGGAGGTCGTGGAGCCACACGGATGCGATGTACCCGACGCGCGAGCTGGCTCGGCCCGTAACGACCGCCTGACGTGCGGTCGCGAGCACGTCGTCCGGGAGACTGATGGGGATCTTCGAGGTCGTAGCGCGATCAACCCCGCGGTCGCACTGGTCGTCCACGCCGGCGCCTCGAGCGCGACAAGCGCCTTCTCGACACTCGGCCGCCCGAGGCGTATGCTCTGCCCGGGATGACGCCGGGTGGCCGGTCGCCGGCGAGAGGGCGGCGGGTCGTCGGGGAGAGGGGATGGGTCGGATGGGACCACGAGACGTGGGGCGCCGTGCGCGCTCCGTGACGAGATGGACGAGGCGACGTGCCTGGGGACGCGTCCCGTTCCTGCTGGGCGCGTGCGTAGTCGCGGTCGCCACGGTCGCGCTGGCCGCGCCGACGCCGGCGTTCGCCAACGCGGCGAACCCGACACCGACCACGACGGGCACCGAGGTGCACCATGCGACAGGGTCGGTCACCGTCGAGCTGCACGGGACCTGGTCGTGGACGGACCAGCTGTGCACAGGCCGCTATGGTGTCGGCTGGGCCGTGGACTGGTGGGGGATGAGCTCGAGCGCGACGCCGGATCCCTCCTTCTCGGTGCAGGCGACCGAGGTCGTCCCGACCGGGCCTTCGAGCGACCCGTGGTCGCAGAGCACGACGGTCGTCGGCACAGTGAGCCCGGTCGGCGCGATCGCGCTCGACGGGAGCCAGGGCGGCGCTCCGCCGCCGCCGACGGGCTCGCCCGCGCCGCCGCCACCGCCTGCGCCGACAGGCCCGGTCTCGCCGGCGACTTCACCGCCGCCGCCGCCACCACCGCCGCCTGCGCCGACAGGCCCGGTCTCGCCGGCGACTTCACCACCACCGCCGCCACCGCCACCGCCGCCTGCGCCGACAGGCCCGCTCTCGCCGTCGGCTTCACCACCACCACCACCTGCGCGGACAGGCCCGCTTCCGCCCGCGCCGGCGAGCCCGACACCGTCGGCATCGGCGTCGACGTCAGGTGCGTCCTTCACCTACTTCCACGTCGGCGCCGCCTACTCGGGCGAGGACACGACACTGTGCGCCTCCGTCGACGCGCAGGGGTACCCGGACGGGACGTGGACGGCCAGCGCGACCTACGCGAGCGCGACAGAGGTGCCGTCCGCGCTGTGCGTGAACCTCTACGACGAGCACGGCACCGCGGGGAGGTCGAGCGGGAACCCCGCGGACTTCAGCCCGGTCGAGGACCACGACAACTCGATCCAGACCAACAATTTCGACCCCGCCTCGCAGGCCGACTGCCTTCCGCGGACAAAGCTCGTCCAGACAGGGTCCGTGCAGACAGGCGGCCACGTGACGACGCCGTTCTGACGGGGGCTTCCTGAGCCGAGCCGGTTCACGTCTCGTTCGGAGACGTTCGGAGAAGAGACCCGGAGCTGCACACAGACCCGGAGCTGCACACAGAACCGGAGCTGCGCACAGAAGAGGAGCGAGTCACGCGGCGCGTCGGTACGCGCGGACGGCCAGGGGGACGAAGACCGCGACGATCCCGGCGAGCCACACCGCGCTCTCCCAGGCGTGCAAGGCGAGCGGCCCGCCGAGCGCGAGGCTCCGCATCTCGTCGATCACGATCGTGACCGGCTGGTTCTTGGCGAACGCCTGGAGCCAGCCGGGCATCTTCTGGACCGGCACGAAGGCAGAGCTGACGAAGGTGAGCGGGAAGAGCCAGACGAGCCCGAAGGAGCCGACCGACTCCTCGTCTTTGATCGCGAGCCCGACGTACGCGCTGACGGTACAGATCGTGACGCCGAAAGCCACCCCGAGCAGCATCATCACGATCGCCGGGACGGCACCCTGGTGGAATCGGAAGCCCACCGCGTAGCCGACCCCGAGGATGACCAGCAAGGTCACGACGATGCGAAGGGTGTCGGCCGTCAACCGCCCGAGCAGCACCGCCGAACGTGCCATCGGCATCGCCTTGAAGCGGTCGATGACCCCCCTCTGGAGCTGCCTCGCAAGTGAGATCGCCGTCGCGAACGACGCGAAGGCGGCCGACTGGGCGATGATCCCCGGCATGAGGAAGTCCACGTAGCCACCCGGCACCGACACGGGGATCGCGCCGGCGAAGACGTAGCGGAACAGCAGGACGAACATCACCGGCTGGATGACCGTGAAGAAGATGAACGCGGGGTTGCGGAGCCAGATCAGCAGCTCTCTGTGGAGCAGTGCGGCCGTGTCCGCCGCGCCGAGCCTCATCCGCCGGCCCGGTGGCGGGCTCGGGACGTCGAGCGCGACGAGGCGGGAGCCCACGGCCGTGGTCACGACGCCCTCCGTTCGCCCCTGCCCCTGCGGCCGACCCTGGTGCGCCGGTGCGCCGGTGCGCCGTCCCGGCTCGCGTCAGCGGCTTCGGCGCCGTGGCCGGTGAGCGACAGGAACACGTCGTCGAGCGACGGCCTCCGGATGGCGAGCCCCTCGGTGTGGATGCCCAGCGCGTCGAGCCGCCGGACGGTCTCGACGAGCGCCCTGGAGCCGTCTGCCCCCACCCGCAGGCTCACGCGGTCGGTCTCCTCGTCGACGAGAGGCTCGGCGCTGGACAGGCCGCGCACCGCCTCCGCCGCGTCTGCGAGGCGGTCCCGCGTGACGACGAACTCGAGGACGTCCCCTCCGATCCGGCTCTTCAGCTCCTCGGAGGTGCCGGCTGCGATCACGGTGCCCTTGTCGATGACGACGATCTGGTCGGCCAGCGCGTCGGCCTCCTCCAGGTACTGGGTGGTGAGCAGCAGCGTCGTGCCGCTCGCGACCATCTCGCGGATGACCTGCCACATCGCCTGGCGGCTGCGCGGATCGAGCCCGGTGGTCGGCTCGTCGAGGAAGACCACCTGAGGGCGGGCGACCAGGCTGAGGGCGAGGTCCAGCCTTCGCTGCATGCCGCCGGAGTACCCCTTGGTCGGCCGGTCGGCGGCGTCGAGCAGGTCGAAGCGCTCGAGCAGCTCCTCTGCCCGGCGGCGGCGGGTCCGAGGGTCCAGGTGGTACAGGCGTCCCACGATGTCGAGGTTCTCCCGTCCGGTCAGCTCCTCTTGGATCGCAGTCGACTGGCCCGCGAGGCCGATGATCTCGCGCACCGCGGCCGGAGATCGAGCCACGTCCCGGCCCTCCACGAGCGCACGCCCGCGGTCGGGGCGGAGCAGCGTGGTCAGGATCTTGACCGCGGTCGTCTTGCCGGCGCCGTTCGGGCCGAGGACCCCGAGCACCTTGCCCTGCTCGACGACCAGGTCGATCCCGCGCAGCGCCTGGACCTCCCCGAAGGACTTGTGGACGTCCTCCACGTAGATCGCAGGCCCGTTCCACTCGCCCGCCCGCGGGTGCGCGCCGACGGCGGCGACCGTCGCGTCCGCGCTCGCCTGGATTGGCGTGCCCGCTGCGCTCGTCTCGAGTCTGGGGTCCACGGCCGGTCCTCTCCCTGGTCTTGCCCTCGTCGGGGCCTCTCCGTCATGACCTCGTCGGGGCCTCTCCGTCTTGGCCCCCTCCGGGCCTCTCCGTCATGACCTCGTCGGGGCCTCTCCGTCGTGCCCTCGTCCGGGCCTCTCGCTCTTGGCCTTCGGTCCGAGCCTTGGTGCAGCGGGAGGCAGCCTGGCGACGCGCGCTCCCTCGCGCCTACGCGGCTGGCGCAATGGAGCGCTCCGTCTGTGCGGGGTGCCGCCGCACGCAGGCTAGCGAGGACCGTGGACCCACGAGTTGCACGCGTGCTCGGTGGACCCGGCGCCGGGCAGGTGAGCGCACCGGTAGCCTGTCGCCTATGTCGGCACCCAAGGTGACGGCGGTCGCCGAGGCGTCGCCGGCTGCCCGCGCCGGTCTCGACGTCGGCGACGAGCTCCTGTCGCTGAACGGGCGGCGTCCACGTGACGTCATCGAGTACCACGCGCTCGTCGACGACGAGGAGCTGGACCTGCGTGTCCGCCGGCCCGGACCCGAGCCGGGCGTCCCGCTGGAGCTCGAGGTGAGGGTCGAGAAGGCGGCCGGCGAGCCCCTCGGGATCTCGGTGGAGTCCGCCGTGTTCGACCGGGTGCGGACCTGCGACAACCACTGCGCGTTCTGCTTCATCCACCAGCTCCCGAAGGGGATGCGCCGGAGCTTGTACCTGAAGGACGACGACTACCGGCTCTCGTTCCTCTACGGGAACTTCACGACGCTCACCCGCTTCACCGAGCTGGACGCCGAGCGGGTGCTGGAGGAGCGGCTCGGCCCGCTCTTCGTGTCGATCCATGCGACGGACCCGCACGTGAGAGCAGCCATGCTGCGGAACCCGAAGGGCGCGACGAGCCTGCGGTGGCTCCGGGTCCTCCTGGACGGGGGGATCGAGGTGCACGGGCAGGTCGTGGTGTGCCCCGGGGTGAACGACGGCGCGGTCCTCGAGGACACCCTGCTCACGGTGCTGGACCGGTACCCGGCGCTCGCGACCCTCGCAGTGGTGCCCCTCGGGGTGTCGCGCTACTCCCACGAGCCGGACATGCGCGCGCACACCTCCGACGAGGCACGCGCCGTGTGCGACACGGTCACCGAGTGGCAGGAGCGCTATCTCCAGGTGCTCGGAAGGCGCCTCGTCTACGCGGCGGACGAGTACTACCTGCTCGCCGGCACGGACTTTCCCCCTGCCGAGGCGTACGACGGCTTCCCCCAGCACGAGAACGGGATCGGCATGGCCCGCGCCTTCGAACGGGCGTTCCGGGGCGACGACGGCGCGGCGCACGGGGTGCGGCCGGGCTTCTTCGCCTGGGTGGAGGGGGCCCCGGCGTCGGGCTACCGCGCGCCGCGGCTGCCGCGCGCCGCGGCGGCCCCCGGCGGCCCCGACCCGCGGCCGACGACCGTGCTCACCGGCGCGTACGGCGCACGCGTGCTGGGGCCGTTGCTGGAGGGGGTTCCCGGGGTGCGCGTGCTCCCCGTCGAGCACGACTTCTTCGGCGGCAACATCGCGGTCGCAGGGCTGCTCACCGGCCACGACCTCGCCCGGGCGCTCGCCCGAGAGCCCGAGGAAGCCCGGTACCTCCTCCCCGACGCGTGCCTGTCGCAGGGGCGGTTCCTCGACGGCAAGACCCTGGCGGACCTCCCGCGCGCAGTCGAGGTGGTGGCGTCCGACGGGCGATCGCTGCGCGAGGCGCTCGCCGGTCGAGGATGAGGACGACGATGACGACGGCGATGAGCGCGCGGGCCCGTCCGCCGTCCGGGCCAGGACGGCGCCTCCCGGTCGTGGTCGTGGCGGGCCGCCCCAACGTCGGCAAGTCCTCGCTCGTGAACCGCATCGTCGGGCGGAGGGCGACCGTGGTCGAGCAGGAGGCCGGGGTCACCCGGGACCGCAAGGAGCTGCAAGCCGAGTGGGCCGGGGTACCCTTCGTCTTGGTCGACACCGGCGGCTGGCTCCCCGCCGGGGGAGCGCTCGACGCGAAGGTGAGCGCACAGGCCGAGCGGGCGTTCAGCGCGGCGGACCTCGTCCTGTTGGTCGTCGACGTGACGGTCGGGGCGACCGAGGAGGACGTCGCGACGGTGCGGGCGGTCCGCAGGGCCGGCACCCCGATGCTGCTCGTCGCGAACAAGGTCGACGACGCCTCCCGGGAGCCCGCGGCCTGGGAGCTGCTCAGCCTGGGCGCAGGGGATCCCTGGGCCGTGAGCGCGCTGCACGGACGCGGGACCGGCGACCTGCTGGACGAGGTGGTCCGCAGGCTGGCGCGCGATGTGCCCCGGGAGGAGCAGGAGGCGGGTCGGGCCGAGCGGTCCGACGATGTGGAAGAGTGGCGCGGGCCGGGCGGCGAGAGCGGTGGAGACGATGCGCACGGCGCAGACGGCGTGGCGCGCGTGGCGCTCGTGGGACGGCCCAACGCCGGCAAGTCGACGCTGTTCAACCGGCTGATCGGCGAGGAGCGCTCGATCGTGCACGACCTTCCCGGCACGACGCGCGACGCGATCGACACGGTGATCACCACCGAAGAGGGGCCGCTGTGCTTCGTCGACACGGCAGGCATGCGCCGCCCCTCGCGCACGGACCGGGGCGTGGAGGCGTACGCGGTGCTGCGGGCGCTCGAGGCGCTGGACCGCGCGGACATCGCGCTGCTCGTGATCGACGCGACGGTCGGCGCCACGCACCAGGACCAGCGGCTCGCCGAGCGGATCAACGCTGCGGGGTGCCCGGCGGTGATCGTGGTGAACAAGTGGGACCTCGTTGCGACCGGCGACCGCGCCGAGGTGCTCGCGGGGGTGGGCGAGCGGCTGGCCTTCCTCGGCACCGCGCCGGTGCTCCGGGTGAGCGCCGCGAGCGGACGCGGGGTCCACAAGGTCCTTCCCGCCCTGCACGCTGCCGTCGAGGCGTACCACCACCGGGTGCCGACGGGGGCGCTGAACCGTGCGCTGCGAGACATCCAGGAAGCCCATCCCGCGCCCGGCGCACGCGTCCGCTACGGCGTCCAGGGCGCGGTGGACCCGCCCACCTTCACGCTGTTCGCGACCGGCAAGCTCCCGCAGACCTACCTCCGCTACCTCGAGCGTGGGCTGCGGGAGCGCTTCGAGCTCGGGCCCACCCCGATCAAGTTGCGCGTCAGGGTCGGCGGAAGGTGACCGGGTGCGGGGTGGCGAGCGTGGCCGTTGCCTCCCTGTCGCTCGACTGGCATCCCGCGTCCTGGGGGCTGTGATTGGAGGCAGCTGTGCCGTGGTGTGAGGAGTGCGAAGAGGTCGTCGAGGACGAGGACCTCACCGAGGACGGGGAGTGCCCGAAGTGCGGGTCCGAGCTCGTCGAAGAGGTGAGGAAGCCGGTCCCCTGGTACTTCAAGTTCATGCTCGTGGCCTCCGTGATCTACCTCGGCTACCGCGCCTACCAGGGGATCACCTGGGTCGCCCACCACGTCTGAGGCCCTGCGCGCCGTGGCGGGCAGGGTGGGGAAAGGCGGGAGCGCGAGGGGAGAGACTGGGGCAGGAGCGAGGGGAGCCGGAGGGTAGCCAGCGGACCATCCGATCCTCGCAGCGGTGGCGCGCGATGGCTGAGCCGGCCGGGGCTCGGCGCGCTGAGACCCGCGTGCTCAGCGTCATGCGCGGACGCCGCCTGCGCTCGCTGCAGCTTGCCGGCGCGCTGGCGGTGGTCGGGTGATGGTCGTGACGGGAAGCGATGGCGATCGCCTCGGCCGCCGACACGGGTAGGGCGCTCTACGGGCCCCCAGGCTCCGGCCCGCCGGGCCCCCAGGCTCCGGCCCGCCGGGCCCCCAGGCTCCGGCCCGCCGGGCCCCCAGGCTCCGGCCCGCCCCCCTCCTTCCCCGGGCAGTCCCCCCAATTCCCCGGCCTCAGTCCCCGGCCAGCCACCCCCAGTCTTCCGGCCAGCCACCCCAGTCTCCGGCCCCAGGAGCTTCCGAGGCGCCCGGGCACGCGAGCTTGGGGTCGCCGCTCGAGCTGAGGGTCGGGGCCCGTGTCGTCGTCGACCTCCTCGAGATGGGCGGACGCCGGTGTTGGGTGACGCCCGGGATCCTCGACGCCCCAGCGCACGACGGCGCGGAGGCGCAGGTTGGCGTGCACGGAGCGGCGCCCATCGGGCTGCCCAGCAGTTCGCCATGACGACGAAGGTGCCGGGCGCAGTCCTCCTCGAGGGGCAGACCGAGCCGGTGGTCTGCGGGTCCGTCACGTGGAACACCGAGCCCGCAGCACTCTGGGCCCGCAGCACTCTGGGCCCGCAGCACTCTGGGCCAGCGGCACTCTGGGAATTGGAGTGGAGCTGGAGGGCACGTGAGCGAAGGCGTTCGCGTGGGACGGTCAGCGGTCGCGCCGGACGCTGCGGGGCTCGCCCTTGCGTGCTCACGCGGGGGCGATTGTTGGGCAGATGTTGATCGGGCATAGCGGTTGTCGTGGCATGCGTGCCGGAGAATGCCTGCCTGAGCGGTGGCGGAGGGGCCGACGGCGGAGACGGGCCAGGCTTGAGGAGAGGAGCGGCATGCCGTGCTCCGCTCCGAGGCCGAAGGAGGAACGGCGGTGAGGACAGGGCTGATGCCGAAGCGGGAGCGACCGTGGTCATCAGGACAGGTCGCGGCCCGCGGGCGACCCGATCCCCAGACGACGGCGTGGTCGTGCTGGTCTTGGCAGAGCGCTCCCCCATACCCTCGACCAATGGTTGAGGGTATGGACTGTGTAGCACCAGCTCCTGGTTCACACCCTCGACCTGAGGTCGAGAGTCGCGATGCTCGAGTCGCGGTTGAAGGTGAGCAAGCCCGAACGGGCCCTCGCGAGAGGGTCAGGTTCCTCGAGCGTCGAGAGGGCGGGCTTCTCGAGCGTCGAGAGGGTTCTCGTGACCGCGTTGGAGCTGGAGGCTGGAGGCTGGCGGTCACCCATGGAGCCGGCTGCCGCGCTGGTGCCCCCCGTGCGCTGCCGCGTGGTCGTGTGCGTTCGGAACAGGGAAAAAGGAACAAGGGAGAAAAGGGAGAAGGATGATGATGAGGGATGGACCCATGAGGGCTCGTCGCATATGGCGGCACGCCCTGAAAGGGATGTTGGCCTCGGCGGTCGTCGTCTCGGGGGCGACGTTGGGCGTGTCGGCGCTCGCCGGGGCGGTGACAGGCCACCCGACGAAGACGACGCTGGCGGTCAGTCCGTCGAGCGTGAGCTACGGGTCGGCGACGTCGGTGACCCTGAGCGGCTCGGTCACCGAGACACCGGAGGTGGGTGGCTACCCGACCGGGCATGTCGCGATCCTCGAGACAGTCACGGTTCCGGTGACGGGATGCACAGATCTCCCGCTCACGCAGACACCGACGCATCCGACAGCCTCGACGTTCACGTGCACGATCCCAGGGGCGACAGTGGCAACGCTTTCGGGGAGCTACACGTTCTATGCCGTGTACGGAGCGAAAAGTGGCCCAGGGGGCACAAGGCTGGTCTCGTCGACAGGGAACTACGTTCTTCTCCCGAGCGCCTCGACAGCGGCGGCGTTCAGCGCCGTGGTGCCGACCACGACCACCCTGACGGTCACACCGCCGAGCGTGAGGCACGGGTCGACAGCGCCGGTCACGCTGAGCGGCACCGTGGCCGAGACGACCGAGGTGGGCACCGGCT
>JAJYXS010000071.1 GCA_021801615.1 Actinomycetes bacterium | reverse complement strand
GGCTGTTCTGCCTGTCCGGGCGCGTCGCGGGCCGCGGGGTCTACGAGGTGCCGATGGGGACGACTCTCGGCGCGCTTCTGGAGCTCGCCGGCGGCGTGGTCGGCGGCCGCCCGCTCCAAGCGGTGCTCCTCGGGGGCGCCGCCGGCAGCTTCGTGGGGCCCGACGAGCTGGACCTCCCCCTGTCCTTCGAGGGGGCGAGGTCCGCCGGGGTCACGCTCGGCTCGGGCGTGGCGGTGGTGCTGGACGACACCGTCGACATGACCGGCTTCGTCGCCCGGGTGGCGCGGTTCTTCCGGGACGAGTCCTGTGGCCAGTGCGTGCCGTGCCGTGTCGGGACCCAGCGTCAAGAGGAGCTCCTCGGCCGCCTGGCGGCCGGCCGGCCTCTCGGGTCCCCTGGCGCAGAGCTCGCGCTCTTGGGCGACCTCGACCAGGTGATGCGAGACGCCTCGATCTGCGGGCTCGGGCAGACGGCCTCGAGCGTCGCGGTCTCGGCCCTGCGCCGGGGCCTGCTCGAAGACGGCGCGCACCGCCAGAACGGTGTGGTGCCGTGACGCCGGCGGGATCGGCGCCGACCCCGGTCGCGTTGCGGCGCGCCGTCGAGCTCGAGATCGACGGCGCGCCGGTCACCGTTCCGGAAGGGTCGACGATCCTCCAGGCGTGCCGAGCTCGCGGCATCGAGGTGCCTACGCTCTGCTACCTCGAGACGTTGGCGCCGGTGAACGTGTGCCGGGTGTGCGTCGTGGAGCTGGAGGGGTCGCGGCCGCTGGTGCCCTCGTGCTCGCGCCCGGTCGCGCCGGGCATGGTGGTGCGCACCGCGTCCGAGCGGGTCCGCACGAGCCGCCGGATGGTGCTGGAGCTGCTCGCGTCGTCGGTCGACCTGTCGACGGCTGGGAGCGACGTGCGTCGCTGGATCGAGGAGTACGGTGCCCGTCCGGAGCGGTACGGGCCACCGGCGCCGCCGGCCGACCGGGACCACGCCCGCGCGGGCGACCACGACGGCGCCGAGGTCGGGACGGCGGCCACGGTGACCCAGCCGGTGAAGCGGGACAACGACCAGTACGTGCGCGACTACGCCAAGTGCATCCTCTGCTACAAGTGCGTCGAAGCGTGCGGAGAGGAGGCGCAGAACACCTTCGCCATCGCGGTCGCAGGTCGAGGGTTCGACGCCCGCATCTCGACGGAGTTCGACGTCGCGCTTCCCGACTCGGCGTGCGTGTTCTGCGGCAACTGCGTCGGTGTCTGTCCGACCGGCGCGCTCATGTTCGTGAGCGAGCACGACCTCCGTTCCCGGGGCGAGTGGGACGAGAGCCGCCAGGAGGTCACCCGGACCGTCTGTCCGTACTGTGGCGTCGGCTGCAATCTCGACCTCCACGTGCAGGACAACCGCATCGTCAAGGTCACCTCGCCGCTCGATCACGACGTGACGAAGGGCAATCTGTGCGTGAAGGGCCGCTTCGGCTTCGAGTTCGCCCAAGGGGACGGCTGAGCGGGGCCACCCGCACCTGAAGGCGGAAGAGCGACCAGCGCAGCCACCAGCGCAGGCACCAGGCGCAGGCACCGGGCGGAGACGCAGGAATTGACACCGGGTCCCCCAGCGCGCAGGCTTCTGCGAAACCGTCTTCGGACTGGAGGTCCCCCATCGTGGCGGATAAGCGCGTGCTCGTCACGTTCTCGCTGCCCCCGGCAGGTCGTGAGGCGATCTCTGAAGTCCTCGGCCCGCTCGGCGACGTCACGTACCTCGGGGACCTGGAGCCGGGCGGTCGGGTGGACGCGCTCGCCTCCGCGGACGCGGTCATCGTCTGGACGCTCGAGCGGGAGCTGAGCGGGCCCGAGGAGCTCGCCCAGCTCGGCTCGGCCCGGCTCGTGCAGCTGCTCTCCGCGGGGGTCGACCAGGTGCCGCTCGACTGGATCCCCGAGCACGTCCCGGTGGCGTCGAACGCGGGCTCCTACGCCAGGCCCATGTCCGAGCACGTGCTGGCGATGGCGCTCGCTCTGGCGAAGCACCTGCCGCAGCGGCATGCCGAGCTCAAGGCCGGAATCTTCGACCAGCGGACGCCGAACCGCGAGATCCGAGGCTCGGTCGTGTGCGTCCTCGGCTTCGGCGGCATCGGCAGGGCGAGCGCGTGGTTGTTCAAAGGGCTCGGAGCTCGGATCCGCGCCGTCACCCGCTCGCCTGTCGCCGACGAGTGGGTGGAGCAGGCGGGCACCATGGACGATCTCGACGCAGCGCTCGCCGAGGCGGACGTGGTCGTGATCTCCCTCCCGCTCACGCGCTCGACGCGTGGGCTCATCGGTGCACGCGAGCTGTCGCTCATGAAGCCGGACGCCATCTTGGTGAACGTCGCTCGCGGGCCGATCGTCGACGAGGACGCGCTGTACGAGCACCTGGTGGGCCACCCCACATTCCAGGCCGGGATCGACACCTGGTGGGACGAGCCTCGTGACGGCGCCCCGTTCACCCCGCGCCTGCCGTTCCTCGAGCTGGCGAACGTGCTCGGCTCGCCGCACAATTCGGGGATCACCGATACCGCGCTCGTGGACGCGGC
>JAJYXS010000062.1 GCA_021801615.1 Actinomycetes bacterium | reverse complement strand
CTACACCACGATCGGGGATCGCGCGCGCAGGATGTCGCAGAGGGCCTTCCTCAGGATGCTCGCGAGGGACGAGGTGTACCAGCACGACGCCCCCACCCTCTGGGACGTCGACTTCCGCACGGCGGTCTCCCAGGCCGAGCTCGAGGACCGCGAACGTCCCGGCGCCTACCACCGGATCCGCTTCGAGCTGATCGGGAACGAGGACGCATGGAACGAGAACGCCCGGAGCGATCACGTCGAGATCGACACGACCCGACCCGAGCTGCTTCCCGCCTGCGTCGCGCTCGTCGCGCACCCCGACGACGCGCGCTACCGCCCGCTGCTGGGGCGCAGCGTGCGGACCCCGCTCTTCGGAGTCCGCGTGCCGATCGTCGCGCACCCCCTCGCCGATCCCGACAAGGGCACCGGCGCGGCGATGATCTGCACCTTCGGCGACACGACCGACGTCGTGTGGTGGCGCGAGCTCGACCTGCCGACGCGCACGGTCGTGGGGCGCGACGGCCGCCTGGAGCCCGTCGAGTGGGGAGCCCCCGGATGGGAGTCCGACGACCCCGCGGCCGCGGCCGCGGCGTACGGCGAGCTCGTGGGCCGCACCGTCCGGCAGGCCCAGGAGCGCATCGTCGAGCTGCTCGCTCGCTCTGGCGACCTCATCGGCGAGCCCAGGCCGATCGTGCACCCGGTCAAGTTCTACGAGCAGGGCGAGCGGCCGCTCGAGATCGTCGCGTCACGCCAGTGGTTCGTCCGGACGCTCGCGCTGCGGGACCGGCTGCTGCGGCGAGGCGACGAGCTCCGCTGGCACCCCGCGTTCATGGCCCACCGGTACCGTGCCTGGGTCGAGGGCCTGAGCAGCGACTGGAACATCAGCCGGCAGCGGTTCTTCGGCGTTCCCTTCCCCCTGTGGTACGAGGTCGACGACGACGGCACCGTCCGCTACGACAAGCGTCTCGTCCCCTCCGAGGACCGGCTTCCCGTCGACCCCTCGACCGACGTGCCCGACGGCTACGAGCCCGGCCAGCGGGGCCAGGCGGGCGGCTTCGTCGGAGAGCCCGACGTGATGGACACCTGGGCGACGTCCTCGCTCACCCCGTTCCTCGTCGCCGGGTGGGAGGAGGACCCAGGGCTGTTCGAACGGGTCTTCCCCCTCGACCTGCGCCCCCAGGCGCACGACATCATCCGGACGTGGCTCTTCTCCAGCGTCGTCCGCTCCGAGCTCGAGGTCGGCCGGCTGCCGTGGACGGACGCGGCGATCTCGGGCTTCGTGGTCGACCCCGATCGGAAGAAGATGTCGAAGTCCAAGGGCAATGCGACCACGCCGCTGCCCTACATCGAGCGCCACGGCGCGGACGCCGTCCGCTACTGGGCGGCGAGCGGCAGGCTCGGGACCGACACCGCGCTCGACGAGGGCCAGATGAAGGTCGGGCGCCGGCTCGCCATCAAGATCCTGAACGCCTCGAAGTTCGTCTCGACGAGGGTCACCGCTGGCGGCGGGACGGGCGAGGTCCCCTTCACCCTCGGGGTCCCGCTCGCCGCGGGCTCGGCCGTCACCGGGTCGGCCGTCACCGGGCAGGCCGTCACCGGGCAGGCCGTCACCGGGTCGGCCGTCACCGGGCCGGCCGTCACCGGGCCGGCCGTCACCGGGCCGGCGGTCGTGCCGACCGTCGTCGAGCCGGTGGACCGGGACCTCCTCCGGCGGCTCGGCGGCGTGGTCCAAGAGGCGACGGGTGCGCTCGGCGCCTACGACCACACGAGGGCGCTCGAGGCGACCGAGAGCTTCTTCTGGTCGTTCTGCGACGACTACATCGAGCTCGTGAAGCTCCGCTCCGCAGGCGAGCCCGGCGACCCCGGCGCCGTCTCGGCGAGGCTCACGCTCGCGCTCGCCTTGTCGGTGCAGCTCCGCCTCTTCGCGCCCTTCCTCCCCTACGTGACCGAGGAGGTGTGGAGCTGGTGGCAGACGAGCTCGGTCCACGTCGCACCCTGGCCCGACGCGAATGGCGAGCTCGGACCGTTCCTGGGCGACGGGCTCGGTTGGGGCGCGGCGCCGGTGCTCGACACGGTGACCGAGGTCCTCGCCGCGGTCCGAAAGGAGAAGACCGCGCGCAAGCAGTCGATGCGCGCCCGGGTCGCCAGGCTCACCGTCGTCGACAGCGCCGAGCGCCTGGGCCATCTGCGCCTGGCGCGCCGCGACCTCCTCGACGCCGGCGGGATCGGCGAGGAGGGGCTCGTCCTCGTGGAAGGCGCGCCTTCCTCGGTGGACGTCCGCCTCGAGGAGCTCGAGGAGAAGGCGTAGCCTCCGCCCGGCGCACCCGGATGGGGACCTCTCGGCACGGCCGGCTCCCGGCGGCCGACCGCCGGGTGGTCGCGCACCCCGTCCCCCGGTAGCCTGCGCGCTCGATGCCCGACACCGTGCCCGCACCCGCGCCGCTCCACGACCGTCCCGCGTTCCGCGCGCTCCAGCGCCACCACGAAGCGGTCGGCGGCGTCCACCTCCGCGACCTGTTCGCCACCGATCCAGGCCGCGCCGAGCGCCTCGGCCTGGAGGCTGCCGGCCTCTACCTCGACTACTCGAAGAACCGCGTCACCGACGAGACCATGGGCCTGCTCTTCCAGCTCGCCCGAGAGTCCGGGATCGAAGCCCGCCGCGACGCGATGTTCGCCGGCGCGCACGTGAACGCCTCGGAGGACCGCGCCGCGCTGCACGTGGCGCTCCGCATGCCGAAGGACGCCTCGCTCGTCGTGGACGGGACCGACGTCGTGAAAGAGGTCCACGAGGTCTTAGACAAGATGGCGGCCTTCTGCGAGCAGGTGCGCGCCGGCGAGTGGACCGGCCACACCGGCCGCCCGATCCGCAACGTCGTGAACATCGGGATCGGCGGCTCGGACCTGGGCCCGGTCATGGCCTACGAGGCGCTGCGGTGGTACACGAGGCGCGACATGACCTTCCGCTTCGTGTCCAACATCGACTCGACCGACTTCGTCGAGGCGACGCGCGACCTCCTGCCCGACGAGACGCTCTTCATCGTGTCCTCCAAGACGTTCACCACGCTCGAGACCATCGAGAACGCGATCTCGGCGCGCGAGTGGATCGTGAGCTCCCTCGGAGGCGACGCCGTCGCAAGGCACTTCGTCGCGGTCTCCACGAACGCCGAGCGCGTGGCCGATTTCGGCATCGACACCGAGCACATGTTCGGCTTCTGGGACTGGGTGGGCGGCCGGTACTCGATGGACTCGGCCATCGGGCTGTCGACCATGCTCGCGATCGGCCCCGACCACTTCCATGAGATGCTCGCGGGGTTCCACGAGATGGACGAGCACTTCCGCACCGCGCCGCTCGAGCGCAACATGCCGGTGGTCATGGGCCTGCTGACCGTCTGGTACAGCGAGCTGTTCGGCGCGCAATCGACGGGGGTCATGCCCTACAGCCAGTACCTGAAGCGCTTCCCCGCGTACCTCCAGCAGCTCGCCATGGAGTCGAACGGCAAGCGGGTCACCGCCGGCGGCACGCCCGTGGACTACGACACGGGCCCCGTGTACTGGGGCGAGCCGGGGACCAACGGCCAGCACAGCTTCTACCAGCTCCTGCACCAGGGGACCCGGCTCGTGCCCGTCGACCTCATCGGGTTCGCGAAGAGCCTGAACCCTCTGCGCGAGCACCACGACCTTCTCATGTCGAACGTCTTCGCGCAGGCCCAGGCGCTCGCGTTCGGCCGGACCGAGGAGGAGGTCCGAGCCGAGGGCACGGAAGAGGCGTTGGTGGCGCACAAGGTCATGCCGGGCAACCGCCCGACCAACGTGCTGCTCGCGGAGTGCCTGACCCCGCGCACCTTGGGTTCGCTCGTCGCGCTCTACGAGCACGACGTGTTCGTCCAGGGCGCGCTGTGGGACATCGACTCCTTCGACCAGTGGGGGGTCGAGCTCGGCAAGCAGCTGGCGAAAGCGATCCTCCCGGAGCTCGAGAGCGGATCGGAGCCCGAGCTCGCCCACGACGCGTCGACCAACTCGCTGATCCGCCGCTACCGCGCGCTCAAGCGGCTCGGCTGACGCCTTCCCCTCCGGTCGGGGTCGACGAGCCCGAGGCCCGCCACGCAGGTGCTCGGGGCCGATGGCATAGGGTTGGGCATGGCCACGGGTACCCCGATGCAGCTCGGCATGGTCGGCCTCGGCAGGATGGGTGCGAACCTCGTCCGGCGCCTCGTGCGCGACGGTCACCGCGCTGTCGTCTACGACGTCGACCCCGGAGCGGTGCACGCCCTCGAGCCCGAGGGCGCGACCGGTGCAGCGTCGCTCGAGGACCTCGCCACCAAGCTCGATCCTCCCCGCGCGGTGTGGCTGATGCTCCCGGCAGCGATCGTCGGCGAGACCCTCGACCAGCTCGTCGGCTTCCTCGAGGCCGGCGACACCGTCATCGACGGTGGCAACTCCTACTACCGGGACGACATCACTCGGGCGAAGGCGCTCGCCGCCAAGGGGCTCCACTTCGTCGACTGCGGCACGAGCGGGGGGGTCTGGGGGCTCGAGCGGGGCTACTGCCTCATGATCGGCGGGGAGGAGGAGCCGGTGCGCCGCCTCGAGCCGGTCTTCCAGACCATCGCTCCCGGCCGAGCGAGCGCGCCGCCGACCCCTGGCAGGACCCGCAGCGACGGGACGGCACCGGAGGGCTACCTGCACTGCGGACCGAGCGGTGCCGGCCACTTCGTGAAGATGGTCCACAACGGCGTGGAGTACGGCATGATGGCGGCGATCGCCGAGGGCCTGAGCATCATCGGGCACGCCGATGCGGGGACCCGACCCCAGGAGAGCGACGCGGAGACGACGCCGCTGCGGGACCCCGAGGCCTACCGGTACTCCATCGACATCGCCGAGGTGGCGGAGCTGTGGCGGCGGGGATCGGTCGTCGGGTCCTGGCTCGTCGACCTCGTGGCCGACGCGCTCGCCCGGACAGCGCAGCTCGCGCGGTTCGCCGGCCGCGTGTCGGACTCCGGCGAAGGCCGCTGGACGGTGCTCGCCGCCGTCGACGAGGGCGTCCCCGCGCCGGTGATCACCGCCTCGCTATTCGAGCGCTTCGAGTCGCGAGGGCTGGGCGAGCTCACGGGGAAGCTGCTCTCGGCCATGCGCAGCGAGTTCGGCGGGCACGCCGAGAAGCCCTCGACCCCGAGTGCTTCGTAGGACCTCGTCGGCCCGGTGCAGCACGAGCTGATCGTCTTCGACGATCTCGACGCGCTGTCGGCCGCTGCGGCGCGCTTCGTCGCCGACCGCGCGCTCGAGGCGGTGGAGCGCGACGGGACGTTCCATCTCGCGCTGAGCGGCGGGCGCTCCCCGTGGCGGATGTTCGAGGTCCTCACGACGCTGGACGTCCCCTGGGAGCGCACCGTCGTCTGGCAGGTGGACGAGCGGGTCGCGCCCCGCAACGACCCCGAGCGGAACCTCGCGCACCTCCAGGCGGCGCTGGGCGCCCACGCGGACCGGGTACGCCCGATGCCCGTCGACGAGGCGGACCTCGGCGCCGCAGCCGTCCGCTACGGCGCCGCCCTGCCGGTCGAGCTCCACGTGGTGCACCTCGGGATCGGCCCCGACGGGCACACCGCGTCCCTCGTGCCGGGAGATCCCGTGCTCGACGTCGAGGACCGCCCGGTGGCGCTCACCTCCGGGCCCTACGAGGGACGGCGCCGTATGACGCTCACCTACCCCGGCATCCGGCGGGCCCGCCAGCTGCTGTGGCTCGTGACCGGCGAGGACAAGCGCACGGCGCTCACGAAGCTGCTCGCCGCGGACCCCGCCATCCCCGCAGGGCGGGTGGAAGCGGCATCCTCGATGGTCATGGCCGACCGTGCCGCGGCGCCGGGTAGCAGCTGACCCGCCCGACCGAGCCGTCGGCCGCCCCTTCCCTACCAACTGGCGCCGCCGGGGCGCAGTCGCTCTGCCCGGCTCCCCCGGCCCACCACGAGCTCTGCGACGAGCTCCGGGGGGAAGAGGCCGTGCTCGACCAGCCCTGGCACGTCACGAAGCGCCTCTGCGAGCCGGAGCGGGTCGCCGACCGGACCGAGGTAGTCGCAGATCACCCCGCCGTCAGGGCTCCGGGGAACGTCGCGTCGCCGCACCGGGCCGATCGCCTGAAGCCGGCGGAGGGTCGACGCGAGCCCGAAGGAGAGCAGCTCCAAGGGCACCGGCGGGCGCAGAACGGGCACCAGCTTCGTCGAGTCCACGATCACGACGAAGCGGTCGGCGGCGGCAGCCACGAGCTTCTCGCGGGTGTGGGCCGCGCCCCCTCCCTTCACGAGCCACCCGCCCGGCTCGACCTGGTCGGCGCCGTCGATCGCGATGTCCAGACGCGCGATCCTGGAGAACCGCTCGATCCGCAGGCCGGCCTCGCGCGCCAGGGTCTCGGTGCGCGGCGAGGTCGCCACGCAGCGCAGGTCCAGGCCGCGGGCAGCGAGCGCCGGCAGGAGGTGCCCGACCGTGCTGCCGGTCCCAAGACCGACCGCCATTCCGTCTTCGACCAGCCCCGCCGCGGCATGCGCAGCGGCGCGCTTTTCCCGCTCCAGGGCGTCCCTCCCCCGGCCTTCCGCCGTGCCGCCTCCCGCCTGGGCTCCCCGGCCTTCCGCCATGTCCTCTGCCACGATGTCCTCTGCCACGATGTCCTCCACGAGCCGGCGGCGGGCTCAGGCGCCGCACGCCGGCCGGTAGGCGCGCCGGGCGTACTCGTCGACCATCCGGTGCGCCGAGAAGAAGGAGGCGTTGAGCGAGATCGCGTGGCGCCCCATCACCGCGAACGCGTCGCGCTCCTCGTAGTAGGCGGGAGCGACCACCTCTTGGAGCGCCCGGTACAGCAGGTCGGCGTCACGTGCACCGCCTGCGTCGCCTGTCCCAGGTCTCTCTCCTTCGCCGCCCGTGGCCTCTGTGGGGCCGTCAGCAGGCGTCCCGATCGCCCACCCCGTGACGCCTTCGATCCACCCCTCGAGCCACCAGCCGTCGAGGACGCTCAAGCTCGGCACCCCGTTCAGCGCCGCCTTCATGCCGCTCGTGCCAGAGGCCTCGTTGGGTGGGGCCGGCGTGTTGAGCCAGACGTCGCTCCCCGCGCACAGCAGGCGGCCGAGCTGCATCCCGTAGTTCTCGACGAAGGCGATCTTGACGCCACTACGGCGCGTGCGGGCCGCCGACACCACGTGCTCGATCATCGCCTTCGCCTCCCCGTCGTCAGGGTGCGCCTTGCCGGCGAAGACGATCTGCAGCGGGGCGCTCCTGGCGATCGCGGCGAGCCGGTCGAGGTCCGAGAGCACGAGGTCGTTGCGCTTGTACGCGGCGAAGCGGCGTGCGATCCCGATGGTGAGCACGTCCGGCCGCAGCGCCACGCCGGCGCGCCGGCGCACCTCGGCGCACAGCGCCTTCTTGCTCTGCTCGTGCGCCGCCTGCAGGCCCGCGATCGGCAGGTCCAGTGCGTAGCGGAGCTGCTGGCTGTCCTGGCGCCACCCCGGCAGGTGCCGGTCGAACAGGGCTGCGGTCGCAGGTGCAGCCCACGTCGCGCTGTGCACGCCGTTGGTCACCGCCTCGACCCTCTGGGAGGGGAACATGCGGCGCGTCACCTCGCGGTGTCGCAGCGAGACGCCGTTCACGAAGCCCGAGCAGCGCATCCCGAGGATGGTCATGTTCAACGTGCCGTCGGCCTCGAGGCAGCGGAGCTGGGCCAGCGCGTCGAGCACCGGTTTGCCAAGGACCGCCTGCGCGATCTCTGGCGCGAAGCGGTCGTGGCCGGCAGGGACCGGAGTGTGCGTCGTGAACACGCACATGGAGCGCACCGCCTCGAGGTCTGCCTCCCCTGCTCCGGCGAGCCCCCCGACGAGTCCTGCGGACAGCGCCCCGGACGGGTCGAAACCCGCCGCGCGCCGTGCGAGCAGCGCGACGGGCACGAGGGCGCCGTGCCCCTCGTTCAGGTGATGGACCTGGATGCCCTGGTAGCCCAGGGCGTCGAGCACGAGCGGGCCGCCGAGCCCGAGCACCGCCTCCTGGCGCAGGCGGTCGAAGCGGTCGCTCGTGTAGAGGCGGTCGCCGATCCTCCGGTCCTCCGGCGCGTTCTCCTCCACGTCGGTGTCGAGGAAGTGCACCGGCACGGCGCGCCCGTCGACCCCTTCGACGACCGCCCGCCAGACGCGCAGCTCGACGCGGCGCCCCGCCACGACGACGGCGGCGCGCACCGGAAGCTCCTCGAGCTGCGTCGCCGGCGACCATTCGACGGGCACGTCGCGCTGCTCTCCGTCGGCGATCGATTGCACGAAGAACCCGTGCTTGTACAAGAGCGTCACCGCGGTGAGCGGGAGGCCCCGGTCGGCCGCTGCCCGCACGTGGTCGCCGGCGAGCACGCCGAGCCCGCCGCTGAAGGTCGGCAACCGATCGTCGAGCGCGATCTCCATCGAGTAGTACGCGACCGTCACCGGCGCCGCGCCCGCACGTCGCACGGGGGTCGACGCTATCGGGCCGCTCGCCGGCTGCCTGCGAGCGCTCAGCGCACGACCTTCGCTGCGCCGTCGCCGTAGTCGTAGAAGCCCCGGCCGGTCTTCCTTCCGAGGAGCCCCGCGTCCACCATCCTCGCGAGCAGCGGCGGCGGCGCGTAGAGCGGCTCCTTGAATTCCTCGTAGAGGGAGTTGGCGACCGCCATGGTCGTGTCGAGGCCGATGAGGTCGGTCAACGCGAGCGGTCCCATCGGGTGCGCGCAACCCTTCACCATGCCGGTGTCGATGTCCTCAGGGGTCGCGAATCCCGACTCCATCATGCGGATGGCCGACAGCAGGTAGGGGACCAAGAGCGCGTTCACGATGAACCCGGCCCGGTCCTTCGAACGGATCGCCGTCTTGCCCAGCGCGTCCTCGGCGAACCGCTCGGCCCGGCCGATGGCCTCTTCGGAGCTGAGAAGGGATGCGACGACCTCGACGAGCGGCAAGACGGGGACCGGGTTGAAGAAGTGGAGGCCGACCACCTGCTCGGGGCGCTGGGTGGCCATCGCGAGCTTCATGATCGGGATGGAAGAGGTGTTGGACGTGAGCAGAGCATCGGGCGCCTCCACCACCTTGTCGAGCGCCTCGAAGACGCGGAGCTTCTCGGGCTCGGCCTCGACGACGGCCTCGACGACGAGCTGGCGGTCCCCGAGCGCGCCGACGTCGGTGCCGAGCTCGATCCGCCCGAGGGTCGCCCGAGCGTCCTCCTCGCTGAGCTTGCCGGCCGACACGGCGCGTCGCACCGACGCCTCGATCCTGCTCTTGCCCCGTGCGAGCGCCGCCGAGTCGGCCTCGACCACGATCACGGACCGTCCGGCCCGGGCGCACACCTCGGCGATCCCCGAGCCCATCAGGCCGCAGCCGACCACGCCGACCCGCTGGATCTCCTCGGCTCCCATCACGGCCACCTCTCTCGTCTCTCGTCTCTTCGCGCTGGGCTCGATCCGGCTCTCCTGGGCTCGATCCGGGCTCCCTCTCGGCTCATCTCGGGGCGGTCTCGGCTCGGCGCGGTCCCCAGGTCTGCACACGGTAGCGGTTCGGGAAACTAGCGTTCGTCGAGCAGCACGAGCGGACAGCACCAAGAGCAGAGGAGGTCCTTTCCCATGCCCCTCACCGGGGAGTACGAGCCGTCGTCGTCGGAGTGGGTGCGTGAGCAGGTCGCCGAGTACGAAGCTTCCGGGGGGACGCGCGCCAACACGTTGCGCGACACGGGGCTGCCGATCATCGTCTTGACGACGCGCGGCGCGAAGTCCGGCAAGATCCGCAAGTGGGCGCTCATGCGCGTGGAGCACGACGGGGAGTACGCGCTCGTCGCCTCGAAGGGCGGCGCGCCCGACAATCCCCAGTGGTACTGGAACCTGAAGGCCGACCCGACCGCCCTCATGATCCAAGACGGCCCGGAGCCCTTCGACGCCGTGGCACGCGAGGTGACCGGCGAGGAGAAGGCCGAGTGGTGGAGGCGGGCGGTCGAGGCGTTCCCGCCCTACGCCGAGTACCAGGAGAAGACGGCGCGGGAGATCCCGGTCCTCGTGGCCCGCCGCGCCGAGCCGGCCTGACCGGGCTCGGCCGCCTCGGGTCCTTCGAGCCGAGGACCGCACGAGGCGTCGCTCAGGAGAAGCGCTCGAACGGTTCGTCGATCGTCTCGCCGGCGAGCAGACGGGGGAGGAGCTCGGGGAGGCGGCCGGGGTAGAAGCGCTCGCCGCGGGCGGCCATCTCCTGGATCTCGGCGACCGGCACCCAGCGCCACGCCGTGTAGTCCTCGAGCTCGTGCTGGAGCTGGCCGCTCGTGTCGATAACCGGCGCCGCGTCGTCCAGGCGCACGGCCGCGACCACCTCGTGCTGCAGCCGGCGCGTCCCGCGATGGCGGTACGTCGCGCTGCGCCGCCACGCGGGCGGTCCGAGCTGGTCGGGCCCGATCCTGATGCCGGTCTCCTCGAAGAGCTCGCGCACCGCCGCTTCCGCGTAGGACTCTCCCGGGTCGATGCCACCGCCTGGGAGCTCCCACCACCTGCCGACCTCGGGAAGGGTGAGCTCACGAGCCCAGAAGAGCAGCACCGCGCCGCCGGCCTCCTGGACCACGAGACGGACCGCGTCGCGCTCGACGATCGGGAGGTCGCGCGGAAGGCACACCTCGGGAACGTCCACACCGGAACCGTACGCCCCCGAGCCGGTCACCCCCTGGCGCCGGAGCCCTGGCGCTTCACCACCACGTCGTAGAAGCCGTCACCGATCGCGCTCACTGCGATGACCGTGAGCACGATGGCCACGCCGGGGAGCCAAAGCTCCCACCAGTAGTTGTCGTAGAGATGCGAGATGCCCTGCTGGAGCATCTGCCCCCAGCTCGTCGCGGGCAGCGGCACGCCGAGCCCGAGGTACGCGAGCAAGGCGAAGATGAAGATCGCTGTGGCGACCCTGAGCGTGGCGTTCACCACGATCGACCCGAAGGAGTTCGGCAGGATGTGGCGTCCGATGAGCCGCAGCTGCCAGCTCCCGAAGCCCCTGGCCGCGGTCACGTAGTCACGCGTGCGCAGCGAGAGCGTCTCACCCCGCACGATGCGCGCGGTCGACGGCCAGCTCACCGCGGTGATCGTGAGCACGATGAGCCACAGCGACGGCCGGAACAGCGTGGCGAGGAGGACGGCGAGGAAGAGGTACGGGATGGAGAGCGCCGTGTCGACCACGCGCATGAGCAACGAGTCGATCGCGCCCCCGACGTAGCCTGCGACCGCGCCCCACATGGCCCCGAACGCCGTGGCGAAGATCGCCACCGCGAAGCCCACCTCGAGCGTGCTCTGGCCCCCGAGCATCAGGCGTCCGAGCTCGTTGAAGCCCTCGGGGTCGGTCCCGAGCGGGTACTGCCCGGACGGCGCCAGGTTCGCGTTCAGCAGTGTCGCGGCCGTCTGGTTGGTCCTGTAGAGCAGCGGCCCGACGAAGCAGAAGAGCACGAGCGCGACGAGGAACACCAGGCTGCCGAGCGCGAAGCGGTTCGACGCGAAGACCGCAGCGTCCTGCCTCCACTTCTGCCAGCGTGACGACCCTCCCCCAGCGCTCGGGGTCCGCGCAAGGGCCTCGGTCGCCGGCAGCTCCTCCGGGGACCCTGCCGCCGGCACGACGACCATCGTGCGGCTCTCCTTCGAACGCGGCGGGTCAGTCAATAGCGGATGCGAGGGTCGAGGGCGGCGTAGGCGAGATCGGCCAGGAGGTTGCCGACCACCACGAGCATGGTGATGATGAGCAGGATCCCGAGGAGGAGCGGATATGTGCGCGCCTGCTGCGCGTCCCAGAACAAGGTCCCCATGCCCGGGTACTGGAAGAGCACCTCGATCACGAGCGTCCCGCTCACCAGTGTCGGCAGGCTGAGACCGACGGCCGACACGAAGGGCAGCAGGGAGTTCCGCAGCACGTGGCGCACGAGGATCCGAGCCCTGGAGACTCCCTTCGCCCTCGCGGTCCTGACGTAGTCCTCTCCCAGGTTGTCGATCACCGAGCTGCGCACGTACCGGCTGAAGTACGCGATGTTGCCGAGGAACAGCGCGAGGACCGGCAACGCGAGCACCTTGACGTCGGTCCCCAAGCTCTGGCCGAAGCTTGTGGCCGTCGCGGGCAACAGGTTCAGCTGGATGGTGAGCAGGAAGATCAGGATGACGCCGAGGAGCTGGTACGGCGTCGAGTAGGTGGTGAGCAGGAAGCCCGACACGCCGTAGTCGAGCAACGAGTTCCTCCGGCCACCCTGGAGGACGCCGAGCGGGATGGCGAGGACGCTCGCGAGCAGCAGCCCGCTGCCCGCGAGGATCAGTGTGCGCGGGAAGGTCTCGCCGATGAGGGTCGACACCGGGGTCTCCTGCTTGTAGGCGAAGCCGAGGTTCCCGTGGAAGAGGTTCGAGAGCCAGACCCCGTACTGGACGGGGAGCGGCTTTGTGAGCCCCTCTTGCACCGTGAGCTGGTGGACGGCGAACTTGCTCGCCTTCGCCCCGAGCTGGGCGCGAACGAGCCCGCCGGGCAACGCATGGAGGAGCGCGAAGACGATGATCGTGACGAGCAGGAGCACGATCACTGCCTGGCCCAGGCGGCGGACGAGGTAGCCGATCACCGCACGCCATGGCCTCCGGGCCGCCAGCTGGCGGGTCCGGTCACACCGGGAGGGCCGGCTCCTGGCGGCGCGAGCGCGCCGGTCACCCTACGGCGATTTGGTGAAGTACCACGTCTGCGGCATGTAGTTGGCATACGGGTTCAGCTTCTGCCAGCCAGACAGGTTCTTCTTCACCGCGACGACCTCCCAGTCCTGGAGCGGCCACCACAGCGACGCCACGTCCTTCGAGAGGTACGCCTCGTCCTTGTAGAGCGCCTTGTTCCCAGGAGTGGTCTCAGCGGCTGTGATGAGCTGCTGCGCCTTCTTTGTGTAGTAGCCGCCACCCCAGTAGTTGCCCTTCCCGAACTCGTCCTCCGCCGAGGGGAGGAGCTCGTACTGCCCGTAATTCCAGAACCAGCCCGCATAGCCCGCGAGCCCCCACTTGCAGGGAGGCGATGTCGGGCAGACGCCGCCGATCGAGTACATGGTTGTGACGGTCTGGCCGTCGAGCTTGAAGTCGATCCCGACGGACTTCGCGGCCGTGTAGAACGCCTCGACCTCCGCGACGAAGGCTGTTGTGCCGGTCGAGTACATGAAGAGGAATGTGAGCTTGCGACCCTTGGGGATGCCCTTGCCGCAGTCCTTGGCGCCGGTCCCGGGTCGCTTGCACACGTCCACGCCCCCGGCGCCCTTGACCCAGCCGTGCTCGGTCAGGAGCTTCTGCGCGGCAGCGGGGTCGTAGGGGTAGGGGTCCTTCTTCAGCGCCGGCGCGACGTAGCTCGAGCCCGGGTAGTCGGCGACCGGGCCGTAGTCGGGCAGGCCGTAGCCCCCGAGGGTCCGTGAGATGTAGAGCTGCTCTGTGATGAGGTGCTGCAGCGCCTGGCGGATGTACAGCTGGCGGGCCAAGGGGCCCCATGTCTTGGAGGTGTAACCGAGCTCGACCACCTCGTTGTAGAAGATCGGCCACGCCTTGATCGAGTAGCCGTGGCTCTTGTAGTAGGAAACCTGGGAGAGGTCCCCGTAGGGGACGTAGCCGAAGGTGAGCTTCCCGGAGCGCAGGGCGTCGAGCTCGGCCGTCGCTGTTGTGTACGCGTAGACGCTGTAGCTCGCGAGGTGGGGCCTTGTGGGGCCGCTGTAGTGCGCGTTCCTGTCGAAGGTCGCCGCGTGGGTGACGGCGTCATAGCTCTTGATGACGAACGGGCCGTCGACGACCTTCCACATCGGGTTCGACCCGTAGGTGCCCCGGTCCTTCGCCTGGGTGAAGATGAATGTGAAGACGGCCTTCGCCTTCGCCGGGGTGGACGAATTGGCGAGGCTGCCTGCCGCCGACGCCGACGTCTTGTCCCACGCCTGGACCGGGAGCGGGTAGAACCAGCCGAGCTGGTTGCCCGTGTACCACACCGGGTTGTAGGCCTTCTTCAGGTTCAGCACGATCTCGTAGGCGTTCGGGTACGAGACGCTCGCGACGTTGTCGGGGAAGAGGCCGGGGAGGTAGTTCCCGATGTGGCTCTTGCCGACCTGGTAGAGCTCGTAGAAGAACTCGATGTCCTTGGATGTGACCGGCGCGCCTGTCGACCACTTGTACGTCTTCTTCATGTCGATCGTGACGGTCTTGTCGCCGTTGCTCCACTTGGGGGGATCCGCGATCGACAGCTTGTAGTTGATGCCGGTCTTGGCGCCGTTGCCGAACCAGTACAGCGGGAGGTACGTCTCGTCCTCGACGTTGGTCTGGTAGGGCTCGTAGGCCTGCTGGCTCTCGATCGGGATGATCCATGTGAAGACGTCGCCGGGAAGCAGCGAGTAGGTCGCGCTCCCTCCTGTCAGCGCCTTCGCCGCCTTGGCCGCCGAGGGGCTCTTCGAGCTTGCGGCGGCGAGCCCCGAGACCCCTGCGCCGAGCCCCGCGGCTGCCACCGTGAGGACCAGCGCGGCACCCGCCGATGCCGCAGCCCGCCGTCGCGCGATCCGCCCGATCGAGACGAAGCGCACGCGCGACCGCATGGCCCGTTCTCCAGAAGCCCTGGTGCTCATCTCGTCGACCCCCCAGTCCGCGGACCTACAGGTCAGGGCAGCCAGCCCGGACGACTCATTGCTGTGGGGAGGCTACGATTTCCTCCGCAGGGCCGTCAAGTCACGACTGATTTCCGTACCTGAGCGCCCCCCGGAAGGCGATTCCGGCGCACGAGCTCCGTGGCGACGGGATCGCTCGCTGCATGGCGACAGGGCTGCGCCTCAGCAGGGCTGCGCCTCAGCAGGGCCGAGGAGGGAGGGTTTTCCCTTTCAACCCCGTTCGCCCTGTTCAGCGGTCGCGTTGCTCGTGCGCTCGCTCGGCCTCGTCGATCGCGTGGACGACCTGGCCTGCCGCTTCTGCCAGCGCGTCCAGCTGCTCGGCGGTCAGCACGTCGACGAAGAACCTCCGCACCGCCGCGACGTGGCCCGGCGCGGCGGCCTCCAGCGCTCGTCGACCTGCCTCGGTCACCACGACGTAGGAGCCCCTGCGGTCCGACGCGCACCGCTCCTTGCGCACGAGCCCGCGCTCGGCCATGCGGGCGACGTGGTGGGAGACCCGGCTGCGCTCCCAGCCGAGGTGGCGGGCGAGCTCGTGCACGCGCGCGGCCCCAGAGGGCATGTCCGTGAGCATGACGAGCACGACGTAGTCCGCGAGGGACAGCCCGGTCTCGGCTGCGAGCTGGGTCGCGAGCGCCGCGTTCAGCCTCGCCTGCATGACCTGGACTGCCCGCCACGCGCGTTGCTCGTCCGGGTCGAGCCACCGGACCTGGTCGGGCGGCTCGACCACGAGGCCGGCTGGGCTCGAGACCAACTCCTCCGCCCGGTCCACCCCTCTTCCAGCCATCTGCTCACAGTGTAGGCCGATCGGCGGGAATAGGTGACATGTCTCGCGTTGTTGAGTGAAGCGTCACCGATGCCACCGCGCCGGTGGCGCGCAATCCGACCGACATCACGAGGGGGTATGCAGCCGTGAAGCTGCTTCCCCGACTGGAGGAGCATTCCCATGACGACGGCCGTCCCAACCACGGTCACCGGGTACTACAAGATCGACCCGAGCCACAGCCGGATCGGGTTCGCGGCCCGCCATGCGATGGTGGCGAAAGTCAGAGGCTCGTTCAACGACTTCGAGGGAAGCGGGTACTTCGACGCCGAAGACCCGACCAAGTCGCATCTCGAGCTCACGATCAAAGCGGCGAGCATCGACACCCGGAACGCCGAGCGCGACGCCCACCTGAGGAGCAACGACTTCTTCTCCATGGACGAGTACCCCGAGATCAAGTTCGTCTCGACCAAGGTCGAGCCGGCGGGAGGCCAGACCTACCGCGTCACCGGCGACCTGACCATCAAGGGCGTCACCAAGCCCGTCACGATCGACCTCGAGTACACGGGGGAGGCGACCGACCCCTACGGCAACGAGCGGATCGGCTTCGAGGGATCGACGACCATCAACCGAAAGGACTGGGGGGTCGCCTGGAACGTGGCGCTCGAGGCCGGCGGCATGCTGGTGAGCGAGAACGTCACCATCGAGGTCGAGGTGTCGGCAATCCGCACGGCGGGAGCCGAGCCCGAGGCCTGAGCCTCGGCGCGAAGGCCGTTCACGCCTCGTTCGAGCGCGACCTGCGCGCGCGGCGCACGCGGCGCGACCGGCGCGCAGGCGGGCCGACGACCGCGTGCGCGGGCACCCGGCGCTCGCCGGGGTGACGCTGCGGCGGACGCCTCGGCAGCACCGGACCGCCGC
>JAJYXS010000135.1 GCA_021801615.1 Actinomycetes bacterium | reverse complement strand
GCGCGCCGTGCTCGACCGCGATCGGCGCGCTCGCTGGGAGCTCCCGGGCACCAGTCGCGACGACGATCCACCCATGGTGGATGTTTCCGGCACGTACCGGCGCGATCGCAGAGACCGCGTGCTCGCCGAGCTGCGGGTGCCCGTGCGTCCAGCCGAGGCGCCACGGCTCGGGAAGACCCATCGTCTCCCCCGCCGTCGCCCGCACCTTCCCGAGCACATCGACGACCGCTACTGCCGCGCCGGCGAGCATCACGGACAGCTCGTGCACGAGGGCCCCGAGGCCACCGCCGGCAAGCTCCACCTTCAGCAGCGCGTCGTGGATCGCGTGCGCTTCAGCGAGGCTCGCGGTCGCCGGCGCGACAATGAGGGAGAAGGTGGCGCTCAGGATCTCGTCGAGCGGCGCCTCGGGAGGGATGCTGATCAGCGGGAGCCCGACATCGTCTGCCAGGGCGACGACTGTGTTCGGCAGACCAGGGAGGTAGTCGTTCAGCTTCACGGCAAGAGCCGACACCTCGTGCTGTGCCAGCTGGTCCACGAGAGTGCGGAGCTCCATTGGACGGCGCGGGAGCGGGTAGCTGGTGGTGATGAGCAGCTCGTCGGCCTTCGTCCACCGCACGATGTCCGGCACGGTCATGACGTTCAGGAACCGCACCGGTCGGTCGAGCCCTCGGGCGCCTGCCACGACGCGGGCCCCCTGCCAGGCAGATTGGCCGAGGAGCCGTCGCACGGTCAACACACCCGGGCCCCGCAGCTCGGGGTCCCAGCCGGCACGGTGACGAAGTCCGGGCAGCGAAGCGTGGGGCGACCCGCCGTCGCGCCCCTCTTGCGTCACCCCCCGCCCCGCCACACGACGACCAGCCTCCTACGACACGCCGTGAGTGCCGTGAGGCTCGTGAGTCTCGTGGCCGCCGACGGCGCAGGGATCCTGGACGAGGCCCCTGGCCCAGGCGACGTCTTCGGCGCTCGGCTCCTTCTCACGGTCGACCTCCAAGAGGTCCGCAGGATTCTTCGAGATCATTCGCTCGACGTCCGAGAGGGTAATCCCCTTCTCGAAGACGGTCTGCGCGAAGATCCTCAGGGCCTCGGAGGGTAGCGGGTTGTGACGCTGCCCGGTATCGGACACGAGCAGGCAACGGGACGCCCCGATGCGGTCGATGCTTGCCACGATCTTCTCGACGGCCGCATAATTCCATGCCGGTGACACGGTGCAGTACCCGAACTCGGGCATGGCTCCCATGCGGGCAACCTCCTCGAGAGTGTCGAGGTCGAAGTTCGGGACACGGAAGTACGGGTGCGTGACGACGATCTTCTGAACTCCCACGTCCCTCGCCTCTTTCACCAGAGCGACGATCTCGCGCGGCGAGAGGTGGCACGTCCCAAGTATCGCGTCGTGCTCGGCGACCAAGGTGAGCACTTCCTTCACCTCCGGGCGCAGCCGGCCCTCCTCGTCGGCGACCCAGATGCCCTCTGCCTGAGAGCGCCCGCCTTGCTGGGAGTCGTAGCCCCCCGTGCCGCCGTGCACCTCGGCGTGATAGCCGGCGTCGACCGTTGGCATCCAGACCTCCTTGCCGCCGAGCCGCAACGAGGCCTCGACCGCGGCGGGGTTGATGCCACCGACGTAGTAGTTCAACACGATGCCGCCGTAGATGCGGATGTCGGGGAACACACGCTGCATGAGATAGGCACGCGACACCGTGTTCTCGTGGTGGCACTTCAGAACGATCGCCTTCATGCCGGCGGCCAGTGCGGCCCTCACGATGTCGAAGTCGTCGGCGAGCCGCGGGAAGAGATCGGGATAGGGGTGGCAGTGGAGGTCAATGGCCCCCGAGACGTCCACCAATGGTCCGCCGTACTCTCGTCGAGCCATTGCCAGTCCTCCTTGTCGTCGGTCGTGGTCGGTCGTCGTCGTCGTCGTCGTCGATCGTCGGGCGAGCGTGCTCTCGGGCCGGCCGCATCGAAGGCGCGGCGCGGCGGGCGCAGGCAGCTGCGTTCGGCGAGACGGTCAACGACTGGTTCCCATGGCGCCGGCGTCCATCGCGCCGAGCCGCTCCAGCGCAGCTTCGAGGACCGCCTGGTTGCTCGTGACCACCGGTATCCCGAGACGGTCGACGAGGGCGCTCCGTGCAGCGAAGGCGGGCATGTTGGTGCACGAGGCGAAGAGGAGATCGACCGCATGGCCTTCGACGGTGCGCACCGCGTGCTCGATGATGGCTTCCTGGCTCAGCATGGCGATGTGGAAGTTGTCCGTGATGCCGAGCCCGGCGATGGTCGCCACTTCGACGCCGTCAGCTTCCAGACTGGCTCGTATCCGGACGTTCAGCTCGTCGATGTACGGGGTGATCACCGCTACCCGCTCGGAGCCCGCGGCGAGCACGGCATGGCGCACCGCCTGGATCGTGCTCACGGTCGGCGCCCCCGTGACATCCGAGATGCGTCGGCACAGCTCTGCGTCGTAGTCGTTGCCTCGGAGGGCTCCGGCGCTCGTGCAGCCGAACACGACCACGTCGGGCTTCGCGGTGCCCACGTCGCGTGCCGCAGGAAGCGCGAACTCGTCGAGCATGCGCGCCTCGCCCTCGGGGGTCGTGTCTTCCATGTAC
>JAJYXS010000165.1 GCA_021801615.1 Actinomycetes bacterium | reverse complement strand
AACGCGCTGATAGGGCGCGCCTAGGAGAGCCCCTGGCCGCAGATCACTCCAGCCCGCGCCGAAGGCGCACCGTCGCCAGAGCCAACAAGGCGGTGGCGAACGCCAAGAGGATCGCGAGCTCGGGGAGGATGGTGGCGACGGTCCCTTAGTCCGAAGTTACGGCCATGCACCTGGCGGTTTGTGCGCCTGAGCAGGAAGGACGGTACGTCATCCATCGCCCGGTGTAGGTACTAACTCGTTGACATCAGGCAGAGACCCTGGTAGTCTTTTCCTGTGCCCAGGCGAACCGGTGGTGCCATGCATGTGGTCACTACGAGGCGGCGCTACAAGGACCGGGAGTACGAGACCCACCTGCTCCGGCGCACCTTCCGCCAAGACGGGGTGGTGAAGAACGAGACGCTCGCCAACCTCTCGCACCTCCCCAAGGAAGCAATCGACGCGGTGAAGCGCGTGCTTCATGGCGAGACGCTTCTCGGCGCCCAGGACGCGTTCAGGATCACCCGCTCGCTTCGTCACGGCGACGCGGCGGCGGTCTGGCAGCTCGCACACCACATCGGGCTCGCAGAGCTGCTGGGGCCGGCCTGCAAGGAGCGCGACCTCGCGCTCGCGCTCATCTGCTCCCAGGTGCTCGAGCCCTCCTCCAAGGCCGCGTACACGACGTGGTGGGAGGACACGACCTTGGGAGTCGACCTCGGCATCGCAGGCGTGCACACCGACGAGCTCTACGGAGCGATGGACTGGCTCTACGAGCGCAAGGACTCGATCGAAGAGGCGCTCGTGAGAAGCCACCTCGGTGAGGGGGCGCTCGTCTGCTACGACCTTTCCTCGTCGTGGGTGGAGGGCAACCACAACGAGCTCGCAGCCTTCGGCCACTCAAGAGACCAAAAGCGCTCCAAGCGCCAGATCGAGTACGGGGTGGTCGCCACGACCGAGGGCCTCGCCTGTGCGATCGAGGTCTTCTCCGGCAACACCTCGGACCCGAAGAGCTTCGAGGCGATCGTGAGCAAGCTCCGCGAGCGCTTCGGCTTCAAAGTGATCATCTTCGTGGGAGACCGCGGGATGATCACGAGCGCCCGCATCAACGCCCTCAAGGACCTCGGCGGCGCGGGGTGGGTGAGCGCGCTCAGGGCTCCCGAGATCAAGGCCCTCGTGAACGACGGCGCCATCCAACAGAGCCTCTTCGACGAGATGAGCTTCGCCGAGATCACCCACCCCGACTACGAAGGCGAGCGCCTCGTCGCCTGCCGCAACCCGTTCTTGGCCGCTGAGCGCGCACGAAAGCGCGAGGCGCTCTTAGAAGCGACCGAGGCCGACCTGGAGAAGGTCAGAGCATCCGTCGTGGCCGGGCGCCTGAAGGACGCCGGCAAGATCGGGCTGCGGGCCGGGCGGGTGCTCAACCGACACAAGATGGCCAAGCACTTCTGCCTCGTGATCGAAGAGGGCAGGTTCTCTTTCTCTCGCAAGTCCGACGCGATCGCAGCTGAGGCTGCCCTGGACGGGATCTACGTGATCCGCACCTCGGTCGGCCCCGATGCGTTGTCTGCGACCGAGATCGTCACGACCTACAAGTCCTTGTCCAACCTCGAGCGCGAGTGCTTCCAGCACATGAAGACCGTCGACGTCGAGATCCGCCCGATCCGCCATCGCCTGGCCGACCGGGTCCGCTGCCACGCCTTCATCTGCATGCTCGCCGTGCACCTCGTCTTCCACCTGCGGCGTTTGTGGGCGCCGCTCACCTTCAAAGACGAAGAGCCGCCCGAGCGCCAAGACCCGGTCGCGCCGGCACGCCGGTCGAGGGCTGCGGCCACGAAGGCCGCTCGACGGGCTCAGCCCACAGGCACGGCGCTTCGCCCGTTCCAAGGGCTCCTCGACCACCTGGCCACGCTCACCCGCAACACCTGCACCGTGCCGGGGACCGAGGTCACCTTCGAGCACCTTGCCGAACCGACGCCGACCCAGCGCAAGGCCTTCGAGCTGCTCGGCGTCTCGATCCCCCGGCAGTTCACGTAGACAGGAACGGTTCCTGCCCCCAGGCCATTGTTCCTGGTCAGGGTGCCAACGTGCTGGAACGCAGCCGTAACTTCGGGCTAGCCGGCGGACAGCGCGGTCGACGTCGCAGTCATGCTCTATGATCGCAACGGAGACAACGGCAATTGGGCTTGCGCGGAGGACTGTTCGGCGCCCCCAGCCTTCCACAATGCGAACCTCGAGCCGTTGGTCGAGGAGGCGGCGATCAGCCTGGCCTCTCGGCACGCGAAGGTCCGCCGTGATAGCTATGTCAGGTGAGGGGACACTCCGGGTTCGCGGTGCTCATGCGACCCGGACCTTCGTTGAGCCCATCGCCGTCGGATGGGGAACCGGCTCGCCATGCTCCCGCAAAGACTGGATGTGCAGAGGGATCGCTTCGGCGATGAGCTTCTCGACCTCGTCGCGGGAGCGGCCAGCCGCCACGCAACCGGGAAGATCGGGCACATACGCACCCCAGGCGTCGCCTTCCTGCTCGATCACGACGACGTACTCAGTCACCATTCTGCCTTCCCGGCCTGCCGGCCTGCCGCCAGATCGATCCAAGCGTACCCTTCGGCACTTCATCACTCG